>DVGE01000061.1 GCA_018712885.1 Candidatus Pullichristensenella stercoripullorum
GTTCTCCTCGGCGCTGTGGCCGTTTTCGACCCTCGGCTGGCCGGAGGAGACGGAAGACCTCAAGTACTTCTACCCCAACAGCGTGCTCTCCTGCGGCTACGACATCATCTTCTTCTGGCTGGCGCGCATGGTCTTCTCCGGCATCGAGCAGATGGGCAAGTGCCCCTTCCACGTGGCGCTGATGCACGGTCTCGTGCGCGACGCGCAGGGCAGGAAGATGAGTAAATCCCTCGGCAACGGCATCGACCCCATCGCCGTCATTGACAAGTACGGCGCGGACGCGCTGCGCTTCTCCTTGGAGATGGGCGTCTCCCCGGGCGCGGATGTGCGCATGTCGGAGGAGAAGATCGAGTCCTTCCGCAACTTCGTCAACAAGATCTGGAACGCCTCGCGCTTCGTTTTGATGAACCTCGAGGGCTTCACGCCCGAGGGCGTGCCCAACGCGGGCGAACTGGAACTGTGCGACAAGTGGATACTCACCAAGTTCCAGGAGACCGCGCGCGAGATCACGGACGATCTGGAAAAGTTCGAGCTCGGCCTCGCCGCTACCAAGCTCTACGACTTTATGTGGAGTAACTTCTGCGATTGGTACATCGAACTTGCCAAGCAGGGCCTCAACGGCGGCGACGAGCAGCGCAAAAAGGCCACGCAGGAAGTGCTTTACTACGTGCTGCTGGGCACGCTGAAACTTCTGCACCCCTACATCCCCTTCGTCACCGAGGAAGTTTACAGCTACCTGCCGGGCGTGGAGGGCATGCTCATCACCGCCCGTTGGCCCGAGGTGCGCCCCGAGTACGATTTCCCCGCCGAAGCAACGCGCATGGAGGGCGTGATGGAGGTCATCCGCACTGTGCGCAACCTGCGCGCCGAGATGAACGTCGCCCCCGGCCGCCGCGCCACGCTGCTGCTCAAGCCGCACGAGGGCTGGAAGGACGCGCTCGCCGCCGCGGAGGGCTACTTCCGCCGTCTGGCCTTTGCCAGCGCCGTAGAGATCCTCCCCGCCGACGCGCCCAACCCGGAAAAGTCGGCCAGCGCCGTCACCGGCCCCTGCGAGCTGTTCATGCCGCTGGGCGAACTGGTGGATGTGGAAAAGGAGATCGCCCGCCTGCAAAAGGACAAAAAGAACGTCGAAGGCGAGATCGCCCGCGCGCAGGGCAAATTGAACAATCAGGGCTTCGTCTCCAAAGCTCCCGCCCACCTCATCGAGCAGGAGAAGCAGAAACTGGAGACCAACAAGGGTCTGCTCGTGAAGCTCGACGCCCGCATCGCCGAAATGGAGGCGTTGCGCTGAGCAGAGGTGCAGTCAAGCGCCCCGCGTTCCCGCAAAACAGGGAATGTGGGGCGCTTTTTGCGATGACGAATTGGAGGGGTTTTCATGCGCATCGTCCGGGTAGAAGAGCGGCATCCGATCCTTATCCACGCGCTGCTGGACATTTGGGAGCGGTCGGTGAGGGCCACGCATCTGTTCCTGTCGGATGGGGAGATAGAAAGCATCAAAGAATACGTGCCGCGGGCGTTGACGGGCGTAGAAGCCCTGACGGTCGCGGAAGATGAAGGCGGCCGGCCCGTCGCCTTCATGGGAACGGAAAACGGAACGCTGGAAATGCTGTTCATCGCCCTGGAAGAGAGGGGCAAGGGCCTGGGCAAGCGCCTCCTCCGCTATGGGATCGACCATTTGGGGGTAAAGAAACTGGCGGTCAACGAGCAGAACCCGCAGGCGAAGGGCTTCTACGAACACATGGGTTTTCGCGCCTACAAACGAACGGAGCGCGACGAACAGGGCGGCCCCTATCCGCTTGTGTACATGCGCCTGCGGGAGGGAAGCGGCGCTTTTTCGCAGTGACGCGGGAAGGGAACTGCCGTCTTCCGAATGGGACGCTGAAGGATATATGAAAAAGCCCTGCCTTCTTCAGGCAGGGCATTGGAGCGGTAGACGAGACTCGGACTCGCGACCTCCACCTTGGCAAGGTGGCGCTCTACCAACTGAGCTACTACCGCATGTGCGTTGGAGCGGGTGATGGGAATCGAACCCACGTAGCCAGCTTGGAAGGCTGGAACTCTACCATTGAGTTACACCCGCGCATGGGGGATGATGGAGCGGTAGACGAGACTCGGACTCGCGACCTCCACCTTGGCAAGGTGGCGCTCTACCAACTGAGCTACTACCGCAAAACGATGGGCGACCGACGGCGGCGGGGAAAACAGGCGCTGATGAAAACTGGTGCGGGCGAAGAGACTCGAACTCATACGCCTGTGGCACCAGATCCTAAATCTGGCGCGTCTGCCATTCCGCCACGCCCGCACGCTGTTATGACCCGCATGGCGCTTCGGCTCCCGACTCCCAAATCAGGACGCTTATTTATTATACTCTAAGCGCGGGCGCTTGTCAATACGCAAACGCCAATTTTTTTCAAGCCCGCCCCGCAGCGTTCGCGCATCATCTCTTCCCGCAAACAGCGATTCCCGCCTCGCTGACGACCATGTCCACCGCCGCGTCGTGTTCCTCGCGCGGCACATCCTCAAGCAGCGCCCGCGCCCGGCAAAGGCACATGGACGCCCCCGCCGCGCCGCGCAGAAAGCGGTCGTAATAGCCGCCGCCGTAGCCGAGGCGATGGCCGTTTCTGTCGGCGGCGAGGCAGGGGACGAGGATGAGGCCGATCTCTCCCGGCGGCACGATAGCCGAGCTCTCCGCGGGCTCCAACAGCCCATGGGCGGCGGGCACGAGCGCATCCAGCGATTCGATCACGCGCGCCTCCATGCGCCCTTTGCCCAAACAGCGCGGCGCGCAGACGCGCTTGCCCTCCCTGAGCGCCGCCTCGATGAGCGCGCGCGTGTCCACTTCGCAGCCGACGCTGACATAGGCAAACACCGTCCCCGCCGCCCGCCACGCCTCGCTCGCCAGCACGTGGCGGGCGATGGCGGCGTCGGCCTCCTGCCGGTATTCCGCTTCCCATCCCTCGCGCGCGGCCCTCATCCGCCGCCGCAGGGCGCTTTTGTCCTCCATGGGCTACCTCCCTGTCGTCTTGAGACCGCGTCACGCGCGCCGTTCGCCATCCTCGTCCGGCGCATGGCGGCGCAGGATGTGCTTCGCCTGATCGACGGGATAGGGCGCCGTCCTGCGCCGGTGCCTTTCCACGGTGGCGATCTCGGCGACGCACTCCCTGCCGTCGTTGCCGACGGGCACGACCACCATGTCGCCGACGTCCAAAGCAGCGTCATCGGCAAGGTAATGATAGAGGCGATCGTTGTTCGGGAAGCGCACGGCGCAGAAGGTGTATACGGTCATGTCCGCATCCGCCAGCGGATCGGGCGCGGCGCGCCGGGCGGCCTCCTCGCGTTTTTTCTCCTCGCGCTCTTTCTCCTCGCGCTCTTTCGCGGCTTCACGCGCGGCGTCGAAGGCCTCTTTCGTTTCATAATCCTCGGGGTCGAGCCCATAGCACCCGCCTATGGCGATAAAGTACCTCCGCCAGCCGTACTTTTCTTCATGGAGCGCGGCGTTGTATTGCTCCTCGCTCTCGTAGTACGTCGGGTCAAGGTCGTATTTCGAGCCGTCCGCACAGCGCTTCCGCCAGCCGTATTTTTCCTCGTCGAGCGCGGCGTCGTATTCCTCCTCGGTCTCGAAATTCATCGGATCAAGATTGTATTCCGCCCCATCCGCGCAGTACTTCCGCCAGCCGTACTTTTCCTCATGGAGTGCGGCGTCGTATTCCTCCTCGGTCTCGAAGTTCGCCGGGTCAAGGCCGTATTTCGAGCCGTCCGCACAGCGCTTCCGCCAGCCGTATTTTTCCTC
>DVGE01000062.1 GCA_018712885.1 Candidatus Pullichristensenella stercoripullorum
CTGCGGAAGGAAAACCTGCGCGACAACATGAGCGATCTGGAACTGGTGTTGACGATGCTCGCGGAAGCCTCGACAACAGACATCTCCAAAACGGCAAAGCCAAAGGGCCTTGCTGAAAGTCAGGTCGTGGCGCGACGCGGCGGCAATGTTGCCGGCGTAGCGCGCAGAGCGCTCGAAGCGGAGACCGGCCGCTCGGTGGTCACCGCGCAAAATGCCGACAACTTCCGCAGGATCGTGACAGACCTCGTAGAAGACGCCGCCGCTCTGCCTGAAGCGCAGCCGGAAGAATGAGCTTAAAAAACAGCTTTGGTTTTTTATTGCATATGTCTTTTATTCCCCGTTTTGTATTGGATCGACTTTAATATTGCCCAAATGAGAGGTATAACAATGGAGATGGCAATCGGGACATTTGAATATTACCTGATAGCCATTAACATCCTCGGGTTTATTTTGTACGGCATTAATACACTTCTTTACCGATTTACGGAAAATGGCCAAATCGATACCGTTCTTACGATCACATCACTACTGGGCGGTTCGCTGGGAATCGTGCTATGCATTTTACTGTTTGACAGAAAATCCGTAAAGCAAAATATGATGTCGCGTGTATTTATTGCTTGCGTGTTTGTTGTACAAACAATTGTATATCTGTACATTAAAGGAATCCATGGTGAAAATATTTCACTAGCCTTCTGGGACTTCTTTGAAAAAAACAAACTGCTGTTATTCTACTTCATCGCGATCAACATCATCACGTTTATTGCATTTGGTGTGGACAAACAGAAGGCTATTGAGCAGAAGAGCAGGATAAGAATTATTACTTTGCTTGGACTATCATTTATTGGTGGGGCGATTGGCGGTTGGATCGCTATGTATACATTCCGACACAAAACAAAAAAAGACTATTTTACAGTTGGCCTACCACTTATAGTACTTATGCATATCGTTGTTATCTTATACTTAATGAATTTGTGAGCATCCATGTATATCAAGCTCCGCCTTCCTTGACAACATTTAAACTTTCTGCGTAGCATCCCCCCTTGCATTTTCCTCCCGCATCGTGTATAATATCCCCGTCCCCATGGGGGCCGACAGTTCGTTTGCGCCATCCTGTCGTAAAACAAAACCAGGGCTGCTGTTTTGTGCCTGAAAACAGTGGTCTGCCTTTGGCGCGGCCACTTTTTTCTTTGGAGGAATACGCATGGAACATCTGGTCGCCCGCAAAAACAGGCCCTTTTCCCTTTCCGCGTGGCTGCGGCGGGAGCGGGAGGAAACGGCGGTGCTTTTGCGCTGCATCCCCGCCACGGCGGTGACGCTGTTCGTAGTCAGCGTCGTGTGCATGAACCTTCTCGCCAACAAGACGCTGGTGCAGACGCAGTGGCTGGCCCTCGACGGCGGCATCCTCGTCTCCTGGCTGTCCTTTTTGTGCATGGACGTCATCACCAAGCACTTCGGCCCCCGCGCCTCCAATCGCGTGGCGGTGCTGGCGGCGGGGGTGAACCTGCTCACCTGCCTGATCTTCTACATCGCCAGCATCATCCCCTCGAACGCCGCGGACTACACGGCCCTCAACGGCATCCTCGGCGGCACGTGGTTCATCCTTCTGGGCAGCACGGTGGCCTTCCTCGCCTCGGCGGCGCTCAACAACTTCCTCAACTGGCTGATCGGCTCGGCCTTCCGCAAAGACCCGGACGGCAGGGCCGCCTTCGCCGCGCGCACCTATATCTCCACCTTCATCGGCCAGTTCGCGGACAACTTCCTCTTTTCCATCATCGTCTTTATGCTCTTCGCGCCCATCTTCTGGGACGGCTTCCACTGGACGCTTTTGCAGTGCGCCATGTGCGCGCTGACCGGCGCGGTGGCCGAGGTATTGATGGAGATCGTCTTCTCGCCCTTCGGCTACCGGGCGGTGCAAAAGTGGAAAGCCCTCGGCGTGGGCCGGGAATACCTCGAATACATCCGGGAGGAATGACCATGAACGTACTGATCACCGGCGCGTCCGGCGGCATCGGCAGCGCCATCGCGCGGCGCTTTCTGGGCGCGGGTCACAATGTGACCGGCATCGACCGGGAGGCGGCGGCCATCGCGCACGAGCGCTACACCCATTTTCAATTGGACATCCGCGACGAGGCGGCGCTGCCGGCGCTTGAAGACATCGACATCCTCATCAACTGCGCCGGCACGCAGAACGAGGACGACATCGACGTAAACCTCAAAGCCCTCATCCGCGTCACGGAGAAGTACGGCGTGCGCGAAGGCGTGCGCGCCATCCTCCACATCGGCTCGGCCAGCGGACACACGGGTTCCGAGTTTCCCGAATACAGCGCCAGCAAGGGCGGCGTGGTGGCCTATACCAAGAACGTGGCCCTGCGCGTAGCCGGGTGGGGCGCCACCTGCAACAGCCTCGACCCCGGCGGGGTGCTGACGCCGCTCAACCGCCCCGTGATCGAGGACGAAGCGCTCTGGGCGCAGATCATGGACGAGACGCCCCTCAGGCGCTGGGCGACGCCGGAGGAGATCGCCGACTGGGCGTATTTCCTCACCGTGGAAAACCGCTTCTGCACCGGGCAGAGCATCGTGGTGGACGGCGGCGAATCCATCCTCCGCTGCTTCATCTGGAAGGACTGAACGCGCCCCCGCGGCCGGATGGCTGCGGGGATGTTTTTTGCCCCGCGGGGCGTTTTCCCTTGCCCTTCGTCCCGCGAACATGTATAATGGAAACAACAAAGGAGGCGGGGGCATGGACGGATACGGGCGCAAGTCCGAGCGCATCGCCGGCGAACTGCGCGCGGCCATCCTTGCCGGCAGGCACCGGCCGGGGGAGCGCATCGAATCGGAAAACGAGCTGGCGGCGCGCTATCAGGTGAGCCGGCAGACGGTGCGCAAGGCGCTTTCCGCGCTCATCGGGCAGGGCTATCTGCGCGCCGAGCACGGGCGCGGCACGTTCGTCACCGAGCGCAGCCGCCCGGGCAGCAGGACCATCGCCGTGGTCACGACCTATCTGGCCGACTACATCTTTCCCCGCGTCATTCAGGGCATCGACCAGGAGCTGGCCGAGCACGGATACAGCATCCTCTTAAAGAGCACGCGCAACGCCCGCCATCTGGAGGCGCGCTATCTGGAGGA
Organism: Candidatus Pullichristensenella stercoripullorum; assembly: GCA_018712885.1. Taxonomy (GTDB): domain Bacteria; phylum Bacillota; class Clostridia; order Christensenellales; family Aristaeellaceae; genus Pullichristensenella; species Pullichristensenella stercoripullorum. The sequence goes on from DVGE01000062.1 coordinate 3,127, forward strand.
GCTGGCGGACATGGCCATCGACGGCCTCATCATCGAACCGAGCAAGAGCCAGATCTTCTGCCGCCACGCGCAGCTCTACGAGCGCTTTGACGCGCGCGGTATCCCCTATGTGTTCATCCAGGGCTGCTTTGAGAGCATGCGCGACCGGCCGCATGTGCTGCTCGACGACGCCGGCGGCGCGTATCTCATCACGAAATACCTGCTCTCGCTCGGCCAGCGCCGCATCGCCGGCATCTTCAAGGCCGACGACACGCAGGGCGTGGAGCGGCACCGCGGCTATGTGCGCGCCCTGCAGGAGGCGGGCGTGCTCTACGACCCGGACGTCGTGCTCTGGTACCACACGGAGGATCGCGCCGTGGCTCCGGCGGCGGGCGCGGCGGCGCTGGCGCGGCGCGGCGGGATGGACGCGGTGGTCTGCTACAACGACGAGATCGCCGTCAGCGTCATCCGCGCGCTGGAGGCCGAGGGGCTGCGCGTGCCGGAGGATGTTTCCGTCGCCGGCTACGACAATTCGCTGCTGGCGGAGAACTTTCAGATGGGGCTGACCACCGTCTCGCACCCCCACGAGGAGCTGGGGCGCGCGGCGGCGCGGCTGTTGCTCGCCCTCATCGCCGGCGAGCGCGTGGAGACGCACATCGTCCTGCGGCCGGAAGTGGTCGTGCGCGGTTCTACCGCCCCGCGTCTGTAAAGTTTTGCGTGCGCGCCCAAAAAGCCAAAAAACAACTTGTCAGGAAGGGTGTACAAGTTGTATGCTTATAAGAGAGCAAAGCTAACGAATTTTTCACCGCCGGGAAACAGGAACGTCGCGCGGGGCATACAAGTCGCGCGCGGGGCAAAACGTCTTTTCGCGCGCGAGGCGCGCTTGCCCAGAAGATCAATACGGGAGGAGACCGCATTATGAAGAAGTTTTTGGGACTGGAATTCGGCTCTACGCGCATCAAGGCCGTGCTCATCGACGAAACGCACGCCACCGTTTCTTCCGGAGACTACACCTGGAAGAGCAGCTTTGAAAACGGTGTGTGGACGTACCCGCTGGAAGAGGCCTGGAAGGGCCTGAACGCGGCGCTCTCCGGCGTGGAGGGGCTTGCCGACGTGGCCGCCGCCGGCGTTTCCGGCATGATGCACGGCTACCTGGCCTTTGACAAGGACTGGAATTTGCTCACCCCCTTCCGCACCTGGCAGAACACCATGACCGCGCAGGCGGCGGAGGAATTGACGGCGCTGTTTGGCTTCAACATCCCCCAGCGCTGGAGCATCGCCCATCTCTATCAGGCGATCCTCAACGGCGAGGAGCACGTTTCCCGCATCGCCCACATCACCACGCTGGCCGGCTACATCCACTTTATGCTCACCGGCGTCAACGCCATCGGCGTGGGCGAGGCTTCGGGCATGTTCCCCATCGACGACAAGACCTGCGCTTACGACGAAGGCATGCTGGACAAGTTCGACGCGCTGATCGAAAAGCGCGGCCTGCCCTGGAAGATCCGCGACGTGCTGCCCAAGCCGCTGATGGCGGGCGAGAACGCCGGCAGCCTTACCAAAGAGGGCTCGGCGCGTCTGAACGGCCAGCTCAAAGAGGGCGTGCCCTTCGCGCCCGCCGAGGGCGACGCCGGCACCGGCATGACCGCCACCAACGCCGTTTCCCCGCGCACGGGCAATGTGTCGGCGGGCACGTCCATCTTTGCCATGGTGGTGCTGGAGCACCCGCTGAAGAACATTTATCCCGAGATCGACGTGGTGGCCACGCCCGCGGGCGCGCCCACGGCCATGGTGCACTGCAACAACTGCACCAACGACATCAACGCCTGGGTGGGCATGCTGCGCGAAACGGCGGAGCTGTTCGGCGCCAAGGTGAACGCGGGCGATCTTTACACGGCGCTGTACAAAAAGAGTCTCGAAGGCGCGGCGGACTGCGACGGCGTCCTGGTATACAACTACATGGCCGGCGAGGGCGTCACGCACCTGGATTCCGGCCGTCCGCTGGTGACGCGCCGCCCGGACAGCGCCTTCACGCTGGCCAACTTCATGCGCTCGCAGATCTACGGCACCATGGCCACCATGTGCATCGGCATGGAGATCCTCCACAAGGAGAACGTGGCCATTGACTCCTTGACCGGGCACGGCGGCCTGTTCAAGACCCCGGGCGTGGGCCAGCGCTACATGGCCGCGGCCTGCAAAGCGCCCGTCACCTGCATGGAGACCGCCGGAGAGGGCGGGCCCTACGGCATGGCGCTGCTGGCCTCGTACATGGTCTGCCGCGAAGAGGGCGAGAGCCTGGGCGATTATTTGAGCCACAAGGTCTTCGCCGGCGCCAAGGGTTCGACGCTCGCGCCCGATCCCGAGGATGTGAAGGGCTTTGAGGCGTACCTGCAAAACTACGTCTCCGGCCTTGCCGCCGAAAAAGCCGCCGTCGCCTCCTTCTAGCCGGCAGTGCCGGCGGCCAGCGCCGTTGGCTCGGATCTGACGAACACCCACCCCACGAGCAGGGGGTGGGTGTTCTGCGTTTCGGTCCGGTTGGGGCGGGAGAGGGGATAGACGGCGGCAGGCCCACGAGCAGGGGCCTGCCGCCTACGGCGGTTTTTGGGGGACGGAGAGGTGGGGGGGGGATGGAAGCGCCGGTCTTGCGCTTGCGGCGGAGGCGGAGGAATGATGATGGGTTGGAACTGCGCGCGTGGAGCGACGCTGCCTTGCCCCAACGGGGCAAGGGGCGCTGCGGGGTGCGGAGGCGACGCTGTTTGCCCCGGTGGGGCAAAGGCGCTGCTGTGTGGCGCGCCTGGTTTTGGCTGGTTCGCGGAGAAATGCTGTTTATGAGGCGATTTGCCCTTCAGGAAGGGCTGGCAGGCGCGCCGGGAGGCGGGGAAAAACCGCTTTGCGTATTCGCGCGCATCCTTCAAGGGCTGGCAGACGCGCCCGGAGCAAGGGGGGGACGGGGGCGCTTCGCGCGCGGCGAAAACTGCCCGCTCTTCCCGCGGCCGCCTCGTTTTCGCAACCATCCCGCGGGGAGAACGGCGGGCTCTGCCCGCACCCGCCCAAGGGACCAGTCCCTTGGGTATCCCTTTTTGGGGAACCGGGCCATCTCCCCCGTCTCCCCGTCTCCCCGTCTCCCCGTCTCCCCAAAACGCCGCAGGCGGCAAGTCCCTGCTCGTGGACTTGCCGCCGTCTGTACCCTCCACCGCCCCACCAGAAACGCAAAGAAGCATCCATGCCCCCTGCTCGTGGGGCATGGATG
>DVGE01000063.1 GCA_018712885.1 Candidatus Pullichristensenella stercoripullorum
GAGAACAAGGAAGCCGCCGAGTGCTTCATCGACTTCATGTGCCGCCCCGACATCGCCCGCATGAACATGGACTACATCTACTACTCCACGCCCATTCAGGCCGTCGTGGACGGCATGAGCGAGGAAGAGGCCGCCAACGAAGTCCTCAATCCCCCGCAGGACGTCGTCGACCGCTGCGAGTTCTTCCGCGACATGTCCGACTACATGGATCTCTACGAGACCATCTGGATGGAAGTGAAGATGGCCCGCTGATAACGGCCAGAAGACAGCGCCGGACGCGATCTGTTTCGCGTCCGGCGCTTTGCCGTTTCCTCAGCCTTGCGGCTCGATGCAGTAAGCCTGCAAACTGCGCTTGCAGCCGTTCTTTTCGTAGAATCCCTCCACGCCCGGCTGCGCGCCGAAGTACAAAAGCGTCGGCGCGTGTTCCCTTGCCAGGCGCAGAAGCGCGCTGCCCACGCCCCGCCCCTGGTATTCCGGCAGCACGAGCAGCTCCGTGATCGTGCCGAAGAAATACCCGTCGGTGAGTATGCGCAGGCACCCGGCCAGCCGCTCTCCGTCCCGCGCCGTGATGTTGAGCGTCCGCGTGAGCGCCGCGCGCGTCTTTTCCACATCGTAGTCCCCCGGCCAGACGCGGCTTGCGAAGCCGAGGAATTCTTCGGCCTCCAGCGCGCGGTCGTCCACATGGTATTCCATAGCCTTTCCTCCCGGCGTTTGTTGCCGTACAGTATACCATAACGGCGCGCAAAGGGGAAGGGGGGTACTTTTTTCTTGCATTTCCGCCGCGTCCGGGGTACAATGAAAGAAAACGCACAGGAGCATCGTATGCTGAACATAGGTATTTTGGGAACAGGCACCTGGGGGACGGCGCTTTTGCGCCTTCTGGCCAACAAGGGCCATGCGGTCACGGCGTGGTCGGCGCTGCCGCAGGAGGTCGAAGCGCTCTCCGCCACCCGCCGCCATCCGAAACTTCCCGGCATGACCATCCCCGACAGCGTGATCTTTACCGCGGACGTCGCCGCCGCCTGCCGGGGCAGGGACATGCTCGTCTTTGCCGTGCCCTCGCCCTATGTGCGCTCGACCGCCCGCGCCGCCGCGCCCTTCGCGGCGAACGACCAGCTCATCGTCGATGTGGCCAAGGGCATGGAGGCCGAAACGCTCATGACCCTCACGGAGGTCATCGGCGAAGAAATGGCCAAAGCCGGCAAAGCCCCGCGCCTGGTGGCCCTCTCCGGCCCCACCCACGCGGAAGAAGTATCGCTGGATCTGCCTACCACCATCGTCTCCGCCAGCCCCGACGCGCAGGCGGCGGCGCGCGCGCAGGACGCTTTCATGACCGACCGCCTGCGCGTTTACACGAACGCGGACATACGCGGCGTGGAAGTGGCGGGGGCGCTGAAAAACGTCATCGCGCTGGCGGCGGGCATCGCCGGCGGCCTCGGCTATGGCGACAACGCCCGCGCCGCCATCATCACCCGCGGCATCGCCGAAATGGCGCGCCTCGGCGCGGCCATGGGCTGTTCAAAGGAGACGTTCAGCGGCCTCACCGGCCTTGGCGATCTGGTGGTCACCTGCACGAGCATGCACAGCCGCAACAACCGCTGCGGCATGCTCATCGGTCAGGGCAAGGCCCCGGACGAGGCCGTGCGCGAAGTCGGCATGGTGGTCGAGGGCCTCAACGCCCTGCCCGCGGCGCTGGAATTGGGCAAAAAGTACGGCGTGGAACTGCCCATCATCGAGGGCGTGCATCAGATCGTCGATCTTGGCGCTTCGCCGCGCGCGGTGGTCGCCCAGCTCATGCGCCGCGATCCCAAGCCGGAAAACTGGATGTGATGGGGGAAAACGCATGACAGACGTGGCCATCGTCCGCTGCGCAGACTATGCGGATGTGGAAGCGGCGCTCACCCGGGCCCTCGCGCCCTTTGGCGGCCTCGATTGGGTGCGCCCCGGCATGAAGGTCGCCCTCAAGATCAACCTCGTCTCCGGCGGCAGGCCGGACAGCGCCGTCGCCACGCACCCCGCGCTCGTCTCCGCCCTCTGCCGCCTGCTCACGGCGCGCGGCGCGCAGGTGCGCGTCGGCGACAGTCCCGGCGGGGTCTACACCGCCGCCTATATCGGCCATTTTTACGCCACCTCCGGCATGACCGCCGTCGAGGAAACGGGCGCGCGCCTGAACCGCGATCTTTCCCAGCGCGAAGCCTCCTTCCCTGCGGGCAAAGTGCTGCGCAGCTTCCAATACACCGCCTGGCTGGACTGGGCGGACGCCGTCATCGACGTCTGCAAGCTCAAAACGCACGGCATGATGGGCATGACCTGCGCCGTGAAGAACCTCTTTGGCGTCGTGCCCGGCACCCGGAAGACGGAATACCATTTCCGCTACCCCGACCCGGGCGATTTTGCCGATATGCTCGTCGACCTCAACGACTTCGTCTGCCCCCGCCTCTCGGTCTGCGACGCCGTCGTCGCCATGGAGGGCAACGGCCCCACGGCGGGCACGCCGCGCAATGTCGGCGCGGTGCTCGTCGCGCAGAGCCCGCACGCCCTCGACCTCGCCTGCGCCCACATCATCGGCCTGCAGCCGGAGGACGTGCCCACGCTCGCCGCCGCCCGGAAGCGCGGTTACATCCCCGCGCGCGCCGAAGACCTGTCCGTCGACGGGGCGCTGTTCACCGTGCCGGATTTCAAACTGGTGACCGAGCGCAATTCGCTGGAGCGCTTCCGCCCCATCCCCGGCCCGCTCGGGGCGCTGGCGGGCAAGACCATGCGCCGCCTGATGCGCGCCCGCCCCGCGCTGGCAAAGGGCGAATGTGTCGGCTGCGGCCGCTGTGCCCGCGTTTGCCCCGCCCGCGCCATTGCGATGCGCAAGGCCCTCCCGCGCATCGACCGCCGCAAGTGCATCTGCTGCTTCTGCTGCCAGGAGTTTTGCCCCCAGGGGGCGATGAAGGCGCGCCGCACGTTCGTCGCCCGCGCGCTGGGCGGAGGAAAAATGGCGAAACGGTGAAAATTACACAGAGGTGAAAACGGGATAGCCAACTTAACATGGCGATGTATAATAAAAATGTACCCCTCGCGGCAGCCTTTTCCAGAGGCATGTGCTAAGGAAAGGCGCCGTTTGCCTCCAATCCTCTCGGGCGCGATTTTTTCGGAGGGGGGGTATGCGCTCGCGGAAAGCGTAAGTTTGTGGAAGAAAAAAAGCTCTGGAAGCGCGTCAATCGCCTCACGGCGTTGACGGTCGCCATCGGCGTCGTCTTTGTGGCGCTGGGGGCGCTTTTGCAGTACAAATTGAGCGGCATGACCACCGCGTCGGCGCTGGATGAAATGGAGTTCCGCGTCGAGGAATACGGCGACGCCATCCGCGGCGTGCTGCGTTCCAACGCGCAAATGCTGGATACGCTCTCCAGCTTCATCAAGCCGTGGGAAGACATGGACGCGCAAAACATCGCCGCGCAGCTCGCGCAGGCGCTTGAAAAGAGCGATTTTGAGGGCATGGCCTGGTTCCCCCTCGAAGGCTCCAGCGTCATCGTCTCGCGGGACGGCGGCAGTTATATCGGCCTGTCGGCCGACGAGCTCGCCCGCGACGCGCAGACCTCTATCGAGCGCGCGCAGGCGGGGGAGACGGTGGTCTCCGGCATCTACGATGGCAGCGTGGTGCTGCCCGAGGACGAGCGCGGCCTGCTCTACGCCGCGCCGGTCGAGTCGCGCGGCCAGACCGTCGGCGCGCTGGTCGCCGTGGACGACGCCCACGTGCTCACCCGCGTGGTGGACGATTTCAACCACGACGGCGCGGGCGGCTTTCTGCACATCATCGACGCGCAGGGCAATTTCCTCGTGCGTTCGGAGGATCGCCTTTTTGATTGGCCGCTGGAGAACATCTTTGCGGTGCCTCTCTTTGCCGAGGCGGAGAAGGATGAGATCCGCGCGACGCTCGCCGAGGGCGAGCGCGTCAGCGTCTCCTTTGCCTATGAAGGCGGCGAATACTACGCTGTATTTTTGCCCGTGGGCGTGTATGACTGGTACGAGGTCTGCGTGCGCGACGCCCGGACGTTTGTCAGCCCCACCCGTGCGGCAGTGCGCATTTTGCAGATCTTCGCCGGCGCGGTGCTGGCGCTCCTGGTGTTTTTGCTCGGCTACGATTACAGCGTCCTGCGCCGCAGCAGGCGCGACGCCGCGAACATGGCCTATATCGACGCTGTCACCGGCGCGGAAAACTTCGCCGGCTTCACCCGCCGCTTGAACGAGCGGCAGAAAGGCGGCCGGGACTACTGCCTGGCGGCGCTCAACATCAGCCAATTCAAGTTCATCAACGGCATCTTTGGCCGGCAGCAGGCCGACCAGCTGCTCTGTTTCGTCAAAGGCGTGCTGGACGAGCGTTTGCGCGCGGGCGAGTTCTTTTGCCGCGATTCGGGCGACATCTTCTACATCTGCCTGAACGAGACGGACCGCGGGTCCATCCGCGCGCGCATGGAGGGCGTCATGCGCGCCATCAGCAGCAAGGCCATGGGTGAGGAGAGCAATTTCCAGGTGCTCACCTATTGCGGCGCGGCCCTCGCGCAGGAGGCGGGGGAGGGGGAAAGCCCCGTCGCGCAGGTGCTCTTTGCGCTGGAAAACGCCCGCAGCAGCGGCCGCCGCAACAGCATCTGCTTTTACGACGCGACCCTGCGCAAGGACGAGGAGCTGGACTACTACATCGAGAGCCACATGCAAAAAGCGCTTGACGAAGGCGAATTCAAGCTCTACTATCAGCCGAAGATCGACCTTGCCGCCGACCGCGTGGCCAGCGCCGAAGTGCTGGTGCGCTGGCTGACCGCGGAGGGCGAGATGATCCTGCCCGCCAAGTTCATCCCCATCTTTGAAAAGAACGGCTTCTGCGAAGAGCTCGACCTCTACGTGTTCGAGGCCGCCTGCCGCCAGATACGCGCCTGGATGGACGACGGCCTGCCGCCCATGCGCCTCTCCGTCAACCAGACCAAGCCGCTCTTTTACCGCCGGGACTATGTGGAAACGCTCTGCGCCGTCACGAAAAAGTACGGCGTGGAGCCGGATCTGATCACGCTGGAAGTGCTCGAGGGCCTGGCGATGGAGAACGCGGGCGCCCTCAACGCCGTCATCGACCAGCTGCACGAAAAAGGCTTCCATGTCTCCATGGACGACTTTGGCAGCGGCTATTCCTCGCTCAACACGCTGGCCAATCTGCGCATCGACGAATTGAAGCTCGACAAGGGTTTTTTGAAGGCCCTCTCCGCGCGGGAGGACGCGCGCTTGCGCGTGGTGCTGGAAGAGACGCTGAACATGGCCCGCCGCCTCGGCATCCGCACCGTGGTCGAGGGCGTGGAGACGCAGACGGGCGATCAGACCGTCCACGCCCTCGGCGCGGACTGCGCGCAGGGCTACTTCTACGGCTGCCCCATGGACGCGCGCGCCTTCCGCGAGCGCTATCTGCCCAAAGAACGGCCCGGGCGCGGCTGACCGTTCCCGCTGTCAAAATATTTTACTTGACATCGCTTGCCGCTTTTGCTACAATAGCATGGCAAGCGATTTTGCTTTACAGGGGGAAGAGCCATGGAACCGCGCGTGGAGACCGCCTATCTGCTGGATTTCTATGGCGCGCTCCTCACCCCCCGGCGGCGCGAGATGCTGCGCATGCGCTACGAGGAGGACATGTCCCTCTCCGAGATCGGCGCGCAGATGGGCGTCTCCCGCCAGGCGGTCAGCGACGCCATGGCCATCGCCCGCAAACAGTTGGAGGAATACGAAGCAAAGCTTGGCCTCGTGCGCCGCTACCTCGCCATCACCCAGGAGGCGGAAGCCTGCCTCACGGCGCTGGACGAGGGCGACATCGCCGCGGCGAGGGGCCGCCTTGCCAACATATTGCAGATCGAGAGGTGAGCGCGCATGGCATTCGAGGGCCTGACCGACAAACTGCAAAATGCGTTCAAAAAGCTGTCCGGCAAGGGCAAGCTCAGCGAGGCGGACGTCAAGGCCGCGATGCGCGAAGTGCGCATGGCGCTCCTGGAAGCCGACGTCAACTTCACCGTCGTCAAGGATTTTATCAAAAAGGTCACCGAGCGCGCCGTGGGGCAGGAGATATTGGGCAGCCTCACGCCCGGCCAGCAGGTCATCAAGATCGTCAGCGACGAACTGACCCAGCTCATGGGCGGCACCAACGCCAAGTTGACCTACTCCCCCCAGCCGCCGACCATCTACATGCTCTGCGGCCTGCAGGGCGCGGGCAAGACCACCATGGCTGCCAAGCTCGGCAACCTCATCAAAAAGGGCGGCAAAAAGCCCCTGCTCGTCGCCTGCGACGTCTACCGCCCCGCGGCCATCAAGCAGTTGCAGGTCGTCGGCGGGCAGGTGGGCGTGGAGGTCTTTGAAAAGGGCCAGGGCGACCCGGTTAAGATCGCCAAGGAAGCCGTGGAATACGCGCGCTACTATGGCCGCGACCCGGTCATCATCGACACCGCCGGCCGCCTGCACATCGAC
>DVGE01000064.1 GCA_018712885.1 Candidatus Pullichristensenella stercoripullorum
GCCCCACCAACCACGTGGTCTACGGCGTGGGACAGGCCATCCTCGCCGGCGACGGCCTGCTCAACTACGCCTTTGAGACGATGCTTTCCGCTTCCCTGAAAGACGCGGGCCGCGCCCGCCCCTGCCTGGAAGCCATTGCGGAGATCGCCCGCGGCTCCGGCGTGAAGGGCATGGTGCTCGGCCAGTGCCTCGATTTGGACAGCGAGAAAAACGGCGTGCCCGAGGAAAAGCGCGAGCAGACGCTGGAGGACATCCAGCGCGGCAAAACCGCCTGCATGTTCATCTACCCGCTGCGCGCCGCCTGCCGTCTGTGCGGCGCGTCCGAGGAAGACCTTTCGGCGCTCACGCGCTACGCCGAAGCCTTCGGCCTGCTCTTTCAGGCCACGGACGACCTGCTCGACGTCGTCGGCGACGCCGCCGAGGTGGGCAAGACGCTCGGCAAGGACGAAAAGAGCGGCAAACTGACCTGCGTATCGGTCTACGGCGTGGAACAGACGCGCGCGCGCGTGGAGAGCGAGCACAAGGCCGCCCTCGCCGCGCTGGGAGTTTTCGGCGAACGCGCCGGCTTCTTCCGCAAGCTGGTGGACGACATGGTGGACCGCACAAAGTAAGGGGTACGAAAGTTGCTGGAGGAAATACACAGTCCATCGGACATCAAAAAGCTCTCCATCCGCGAACTTGCGGCGCTGGCCGAAGAGATGCGCGCGGAGATCATCAAAACCGTGGCGCGGCACGGCGGGCACCTCGCCTCCAACCTGGGGGCGGTGGAGCTGACGCTGGCGCTGCACTATGTCTTTGACTGCCCGGAAGACAAACTGGTGTTCGATGTAGGCCATCAGTGCTACGCCCACAAGATGCTCACCGGCCGCTTGCAGGGCCTGCGCGATTCCCTGCGCGAGGAGGGCGGCGTCAGCGGCTTTCCCCGCGCCTCGGAGAGCGATTGCGACGCCTTTACCGCCGGGCACGCTTCCACGGCGATCTCAGCGGCGCTGGGCATGGCGCGCACGCGCGACGTGATGGGGGACGATTACCACGTCGTCGCCGTGGTCGGCGATGGCGCGCTCACCGGCGGCATGTGCTACGAGGCGCTCAACGACGCCGGGCAGTCTGAAACGCGCATGATCGTCATTCTCAACGACAATGAGATGTCCATCTCCCACAACGTCGGCGCGCTCTCCAAGTACCTCACCGGCCTGCGCCAGTCCCGCACCTACCGCGCCCTCAAGCGCGGCGTGCGCCGGGGGCTGGAGCGCATCCCCGGCGTGGGCGTGCCGATGTTCCGTTTTGTGGAAAAGTTCCGGGATTGGCTAAAGACGCCGTTTGTGGACGGCAAGTTCTTCGACGCCCTCGGCTTCCGTTACATTGGCCCCCTGGATGGGCACGATCTGAAAACGCTCATCCGCATCTTCCGCCGCGCCAGGGAAGAAAAGGGGCCGCAGATCCTCCACGTCGTCACCACCAAGGGCAAGGGCTACGTGCCTGCCGAGTCCCACCCGGACACCTATCACGGCGTGGCCCCGTTCCTGGTGGAAACAGGGGAATTGCGCGGCGAGAAGCGCGTCTCCTGCGGGCATGTCGCGGCGGCGGAGCTGGCGGCGCTGGCGGAAAACGACATCCGCATCTGCGCCGTCACCGCCGCCATGCCCACCGGCACCGGCATGGAGGCGTTCGGCAAGGCTTACCCCAAGCGCTTTTACGATGTGGGCATCGCCGAGGAACACGCCGTCACCATGGCGGCGGGCATGGCCGCCTCGGGCATGAAGCCCTACGTGGCGGTCTATTCCACCTTCCTGCAGCGCGCCTTCGACCAGATCGCTACCGACGTGTGCATCAACGCCCTGCCGGTCACCTTCCTTGTCGACCGCGCGGGGCTGGTGGGCGCGGACGGCGTCACCCATCAGGGCGTGTTCGACCTTGGCTATTTCTCCATGCTGCCCAACATGGTGGTGGCCGCGCCGCGCGACGTGCGCGACTTAAAGCGCCTCATCCGCCTTTCCGCGGAGTACGATGGCCCCATGGCTATCCGCTATCCCAGGGACGGCGAGGATCTCGGCGCGCGCCTGGAAGCGCACAAACCGCTGCGCGTCGGCGAATGGGAGCTGCTGAGCGAGGGCGAAGACGTGGTCTTCCTCGCCGTGGGCCGCATGGTGCAATCGGCGATGAACGCCTGCATAGAGCTCATGCACCACGGCGTGCGCGCCGGCGTGGTGGACGCGCGCTTCGTCAAGCCCATGGACGAGGAATTGCTGCGCGCTTCCCTCAAAGCGCCGCTTCTTGTGACGGTGGAGGAAAACGTCCTTTCCGGCGGCCTTGGCGAGCGCGTGCTTTCCTGGCTTGCCGAGAACGCGCCCGGCCACGAGGCGTTGACGCTCTGCGTGCCCGATCGCTTCATCGAGCACGCTTCCGTCGCAAGCCAGCTCCACGCCTGCGGCCTCGACGCGCGGGGCCTCGCGGCGAGCGTGCTTCGGAGACTGGGCCGATGAAAAAGCGCCGCGCCGACGAGCGCCTGTTTGAAGAGCTGAATTTGGAGAGCCTTTCTCTGGCCCGCGCCCTCATCATGGAGGGCCGCGCCTTTGCCGGCGAGCGCAAATTGAAAAGCCCCGGCGAACTGGTCTCGGAAAAGGAAACGATGCGCGTGCGCGGCGCGCTTGACCCTTATGTCAGCCGCGGCGCGCACAAACTGAAAAAGGCGCTGGAGGTCTTTGCCCTTGACGTCAGGGGCGAGACGTGCGTGGACGTGGGCGCTTCCACCGGCGGCTTTACCGACGTGCTTTTGCGCGCGGGCGCGAAGCATGTCTACGCTGTGGACGTGGGCTATAACCTGCTCGACTACCGCCTGCGCGCCGACGGCCGCGTGACGGTCATGGAGCGCGTCAATGCCCGCTTTCTGCGCCCGGAGGACTTCCCGCAGCGCCCGTCGTTTGGCGCTACGGACGTGTCCTTCATCTCCCTGGAAGCGGTGCTGCCCGCGGCGCTGGCCGCGCTCGATGGCGCGAACCGGCGCTTTGTGGCGCTCGTCAAGCCGCAATTCGAAGCCCCGCGCGAGGATGTGGGGGAGAAGGGCGTGGTGCGCGACGAGGCTGTGCACCGCCGCGTGCTGGAAAGGATCACCGCCTTCGTGCCTACGCTGGGCTGGAAATGCGCGGGACTGGATTTTTCTCCCATCCGCGGTCCGGAGGGGAATATAGAGTTTCTGCTCTACATCGTCCCCGCTGATGCGGAGGCGGAAGCGCTGCATGAATATGCGATTTCCGACACGATCCGCCGAGCTTATGACAAATTTATTAAAAAGTCTGAATAGCCCTTGTTTCCTGCGGGGATTTTGTATACCATAGTAAATAGAAATGGGGAGTGGTCTGCGTGGACATCCGTACCGTGGGCGTGATGTGGAACCCGAAGAAGTCGGCGGGCCTTCCCGTCGCGCGGCGGGTCATCAACGTGCTCGAGGAGCACGATGTTGCGCTGCGCCTGGATGCGGGCCTTGCCTCCGCCTTTCGCCGGGAGGCCGCGAAGAGCTTTGCCGATTGCGACCTGCTCTGCGTGCTCGGCGGCGACGGGACGCTCCTGTCTGCGCTGGACGTCGCCATCCCTAACGATATCCCCATGCTCGGCGTGGATCTGGGGCGCGTCGGCTTCCTTTCCGAAGTGGAACCGGAAGACCTGGAAGAAGACTTCGAACGCCTCTTTGCCGGCGAGGGCGCCATGGAAGATCGCATGATCATGGAGATCGAGGGCGAGGATTCGGGCAGCATGTTCGCCCTCAACGAGATCTGCATCATGCGCCGCGGCCGCTCGGTGGGCATACTGTCCGTGGAACTGATGGTGAACGGAACGCTGCTGGATCGCATCTCAGGCGATGGCCTCATCGTCGCCAGCGCCACGGGTTCGACCGCCTATTCGCTCTCTGCCGGCGGCCCCATCGTCTCGCCGGGGCTGGACTGCTTCGTGCTCACGCCGGTCTGCCCGCATACCATGAGCGCGCGCCCCTTCGTCGCCTCCGCAGGCGACCGCATCAGCGTGCGCGTGCTGGGCGACGCTTCCGCCACCCACGCCGTGCTCGACGGCAGGCGCACGCTGGAATTGTCCGAAGAGCGTTCGCAGATCACCATCGTCAAGAGCATGCGCACAGCGCGTTTCGTGCGCCTGCGGGAGCGCGACTATTTCGGGCTGCTGCGCAAAAAACTTTCGCAGTGGACGCACTGAACCTCAAAAATCACCAGGAGGCTCCGGGATGAAAAGTGTACGCCACGATCTGATACTGGACATCATTGATAAAAAGGATATCGAGACGCAGGAGGAACTGGCCGCGGAGCTGAAGGCCCGCGGCGTGAAGGTCACGCAGGCCACGGTCTCGCGCGACATCAAGGAGCTGCGGCTTTTGAAGGTGCTCTCGGAAAACGGCGGTTATAAGTATGCCACGGCGGAACGCGCCGAAAAGGGCATGAGCGAGCGCTTCATCCGCATACTGGCAGAGTCGGTGATGACCATCGAAAGCGCCGTCAACCTCATCGTCATCAAGACCATCTCCGCCAGCGCCCAGGCTGCGGCCGAGGCCATCGATTCGCTGAAATGGCCCGAGCTGCTGGGCACCATCGCCGGCGACAACACCATTCTGGTCATCGCGCGCTCGGAAGAAGCCGTCGAAAGCGTCGTCAGCCGCTTCCACGCGCTCATCAAACGATAGCGAGGCGCGGCCGTGCTTCTGGAAATTGCCATTCGCAACATCGCCCTCATCGAACAGCTCACCATCGAGTTTGCCGAGGGCTTCAACGTGCTCACCGGCGAGACCGGCGCGGGCAAGTCCATCGTCGTGGACAGCCTCTCGCTGGCGCTTGGCGCGCGCGCCGGGCGGGAACTTTTGCGCACCGGCGCGGAAAGGGCGTCTGTACAGGCGCTCTTTGACGTCTCCGACTGCCCCCGCGCGCAGGAACTGGCCGCGGAACTGGGCGCGCCCTGCGAAGACGGCCTGCTTGCCGTCTCGCGCGAACTGAGCGCCAATGGCCGCAGCGTCTGCCGCGTCTCCGGCATGGTGGTGCCGCTGGCGGCGCTGAAAAGCCTCACCGCCCTGCTCATGGACATCCACGGCCAGCACGAACATCAGGCGCTTCTCGACCCCGAAAAGCACCTCGGCTTCCTCGACGCTTACGGCGGCGAGGAACATCTTGCGCGCGTGCGCGCCATTGGCGATGCCTATCGCGCGCGCATGCAGCTGGCGGGAAGGATCAAGGCCGCGCTCAGAGACGCGCAGGGCCGCGAGCGCGAGCTTGAAGAGATCGAGCGCCGCCTTGCCGAGATCACGGCGGCGAAACTGCGCCCGGGCGAGGAAGAGGAACTGGAGAGCCGCGCCGCCATCCTCGAGAACGCCGAACACATCCGCGCGGCGCTCTCCGAGGCCTATCAGCTCACCTATGAGGGCGCGGGCAGCGCGCAGGAGCTTTTGAGCCGCGCCGCCAACGCGCTGGAGGGCATCGCGCCCATCGACGCGCGCTTTTCCGCCCTCGCCGCCCGCTTGCGCGAGGTGTTCATCGCCGCGCAGGACGCGGGCTACGAGCTGCGCGATGCCCTGGAGGGCGTGGAGAGTGACCCGCGGGCGCTGGAAAAGCTCAACGCCCGCCTCGACCTCATCCACCGCCTCGAAGGGCGCTACGGCCCCGACCTTGCCGAAGTCATCGCCTACGGCGAGGAACTGAAGGAACGCAAGGAAGCCCTGAGCGGCGGCGAGGCCAGCGTTTCCGAGTGGAAAAGGGAATTGAAGGGCATGGACGCCGCCCTGCGGCAGGATTGCGCCGCGCTCACCGAGGCGCGCAGAGCCATCGCCGCAAAGCTCACCAAAGGCATCCTCAAACACCTCGCCGACCTCGGCATGGGCAAGACGCGCTTTGAGATCGCCGTCGAGCCGGAAAAGATCACCGCCACCGGCGGCGACCGCGTGGAGATGCGCATCTCCCCGAACCCCGGCGAGCCGCTCAAACCGCTGAACGCCATCGCCTCCGGCGGCGAGATCTCT
This sequence comes from Candidatus Pullichristensenella stercoripullorum, assembly GCA_018712885.1. Taxonomy (GTDB): domain Bacteria; phylum Bacillota; class Clostridia; order Christensenellales; family Aristaeellaceae; genus Pullichristensenella; species Pullichristensenella stercoripullorum. The sequence continues at coordinate 6,008 of DVGE01000064.1, forward strand.
CGCGTGATGCTGGCGCTCAAAGCCGTCTCCGCCGACGAATACGGCGTGGGCGCGATGGTCTTTGACGAGATCGACACCGGCGTCTCCGGCCGCATGGCGCAGGCCGTGGGCGAGAAGATGGCGATGATCGCCGGTAAGCGGCAGGTGCTGTGCGTCACCCACCTTCCGCAGATCGCCGCCCTCGCCGACCGCCACTTCGTGGTGGAAAAGACGCAGGTGGGGGAGCGCACCGGCTCCACCGTGCGCGCCCTCGACGACATAGGCCGCGCGCAGGAGATCGCCCGTCTCATCGGCGGTGCGGAGGATTCCCCCAGCGCCATGGAGCACGCGGAAAACATGCTCGCGGCGGCCAAACGCCGTCGGGAAGAGCTGCGCGAACGCAAAGAAGCCTGATCTCCATAAAACATCGCCCGCTTTTCCGGCTCAATGGAAAGCGGGCGATGTTTTTGTCCAAGGACCGCCGCGCGGAGATGCACCGCGCGGCGGCTGTGTTTTTTAATACGCCTTGGCGAAGTAGATGAGCTTCTCGGCGGGCTTGCCGCAGACGACGCACTTGTCGGAGGGCATATCGCTCTGGTCGAAGGGCATGTTGCGCGTGGAGGCGTTGTAAAGCTCCTTGACCTTGTCCTCGCACTCGCGGCAGCCGCACCACGCGGCCTTGACAAAGCCGTTCTGCACGCCCTTTTCCAGCTCTTCCAGCGTGGTGGCGGTGTAGATGTGGGCGTCGCGGAAGGCGCGCGCCTGCTCGAACATGGTATTGTGGATGTCGTCAAGCAGCGCCTTGACGGTATCGGCGATGCCGTCAAGCTCCAGCGGCTTTTTCTCCAGCGTGTCGCGGCGCATGGACATGGCCACGCCGTTTTCGATGTCGCGCGGGCCGAGCTCCAGGCGCACGGGCACGCCCTTCATCTCCCACTCGTTGAACTTCCAGCCGGCGGAATAGGTGTCGCGGTCGTCCAGTTCCACGCGCAGCCCGGCGGCTTCCAATTCGGCCTTGAGGGCGCGGGCGCGTTCCAGGACGCCTTCCTTATGCATGGCGATGGGGAGGATGACCACCTGGATGGGCGCCACGCGCGGCGGCAGCTTCAGGCCGCGCTCGTCGCCATGGGTCATGACGATGGCGCCGATAAGGCGCGTGGAAGTACCCCAGCTCGTCTCATGGGCGTACTCCAGCTTGCCCTCTTTGGACAGGAACTGTATGCCGTAGGCCTCGGAGAAATTGGTGCCGAAGTTGTGCGTGGTGCCGGCCTGCAAAGCCTTGCCGTCCTGCATCATCGCCTCCATGGAATAGGTGGCGCGCGCGCCGGCGAACTTTTCCTTGTCGGTCTTGCGCCCGGTCAGCACCGGCAGGGCCAGCACGTTCTCGGCAAAGTCGCGGTACACGTCCAGCATCAGGAGCGTCTCCTCCTGCGCTTCTTCGGGCGTTGCATGGATGGTGTGTCCCTCCTGCCACCAGAACTCGCTGGTGCGCAAAAACGGCAGCGTGGTCTTTTCCCAGCGCATCACCGAGCACCACTGGTTGTACTTCATCGGCAAATCGCGCCAGGACTGCACCCACTTGGCGTACATGGTGCAGAAAAGCGTCTCCGAGGTCGGGCGGATGGCCAGGCGCTCGGGCAGCACCTCGTTGCCGCCCTGCGTCACCCAGGCGACCTCCGGCGCGAAGCCCTCGACGTGCTCGGCCTCCTTGAGCAAAAGGCTCTCGGGAATGAGCATCGGCATGGCCACGTTCTGGTGCCCCGTGGCCTTGAAGCGCTTGTCCAGCTCCGCCTGCATGCGCTCCCACAGCGCGTAGCCGTAGGGCTTGATGACCATGCAGCCGCGCACGGGCGCGTAGTCCACCAGGTCGGTCTTGAGGATGACGTCGGTATACCACTGGGAAAAGTCCTCGCTTCGGGGCGTGATGTGCGCCACAAATTCCTGCTTGTCGTTTTTCTTGCCCATGTGCTTCCCTCCAAAAAAATCCCTCCGCCCCCTGCATGGGCGAAGGTCAGTTCGCGGTACCACCGTGCTTTGTGCTCAGCGCCCCTAACGCGGGCGAAACGGCGGGATTTCCTCGCAAAGGCGAAGCGTTCTCCCGCGCGCTCGGGAAGCCGGAACCATCACCCCCGCGCCGCGCGCCTCCCAGCCACGGGCGCGCTCTCTTGGGACGCGGCGGATGCGGCTTTTTCCGTCATCGCGCTCATCTGCTGACATTATAGCCTCTTTTCCCCGGAAAGGCAAGCGAAACTTCGGTTAATCCGGCACGAAATGGGGGTAGGGGTCGCGCTGTACCACGCCGGA
>DVGE01000065.1 GCA_018712885.1 Candidatus Pullichristensenella stercoripullorum
TACAGCGCTCGTGGCTGTGGAGGCTTTTCAAGTTGTATTTCTGGCTGGACCTGCTGCTCGCCATCCTCGCCATCGGCTGTTTTTGTTTCTACGAGGAACTCTCCGCCCTCGGCGCGGCTTGGACGCCCGGCCTCGAGCGCACGGTGGAGATGGGCGCGCAGGGCGGGTTCTTCCAGCGCGTGTGGGACGCGGTCTATATCTTCTATAGCCCGGAGGGCGAGATGTACGCCGTGGCCGCGAAGCCCTTTTTTAATGCCACCCTGCCCGCCGCCTTTGCGTTGCTGGTCTTTGAGTTTCTGTCACTTTCTCGCCAGCTGTTCTTCGGCGGCCGCCGCGCGCGCCGCCTTTTGCGCCCCCTGGACGAGATGGCCCGCGCCACCCGCGCGCTTCTGGAACGGCAGCAGACATTCGAGCACGCGCCTCTGGACGATGAGCGGCTGCACGACCTGGAGGACCGCATCAAGTCCATGCGCCCGGAAGAGACGCTGCGCACCGGCGACCGCGACCTGCGCGGACTGGAAGAGGCCGTCAACAGCCTGCTTGCGCGCCTGCACGAATCCTACCAGCGGCAGGGGCAGTTCGTCTCTGACGCCTCGCACGAATTGCGCACGCCCATCGCCGTCATCCAAGGCTACGCCGCCATGCTCGACCGCTGGGGCAAGAGCGACGAAAAGGTGCTCGACGAGGGCATCGCCGCCATCAAGTCCGAGAGCGAATACATGAAAAAACTCGTCGACCAGCTGCTTTTCCTCGCCCGCGGCGACATGGGGCGCAGCCGGCTGGATATGCAGCTGTTGAACGTCTCCGAACTGGTCAAGGAAGTCTACGAGGACTCGCAGCTCATCGACCGCGATCACGACTGGCGCATCGAGACCGAGGAGGGCGTCACCGCCCTTGCCGACCGCGATATGCTCAAACAGTGCTGCCGCGTATTGTGCGACAACGCCACCAAGTACACCCCCGCCGGCGGCGTCATCCGCCTGCGCGCCCGCCGCGCGAAGGACGGCGGGGCCACCATCGAGGTGCAGGATTCCGGCATCGGCATCAGCCGCGAGGACGTCTCCCGCGTCTTCGACCGCTTCTACCGCTCGGACCCGGCGCGCGGGCGCAACAGCGGCGGCGCGGGGCTGGGGCTGTCCATCGCCCGCTGGATCGTCGAAAGCCACGGCGGGCACTTCGAGGTGCTCTCCCGCGAGGGCATCGGCACGCGATTTACGGTGGTGCTGCCCCCGCCCAAACAACCGCCGCAGGACGCTTCCAACAGCCGCCCTTCCGCATAGGAGGGGCGGTTTTTCGCCCCCGTTTCCAGCATATAAAGGCTGCATAAAAACAATCTGGCGTATTTCACGTTCCCGCCCGAAACAGTTCTCCGTTTAGACACAATTTCCCGTTATCCGCGTGGTATAATTATACTGGTATAAATGGTGGAGGCGGATGCGCATGGCCTACGTCGAATTCCGTAAGGTCAAAAAACAGTACCGCATGGGCGAGGTGACCATTGACGCCCTGCGCGACATCACCTTTGAAATTGAAAAGGGCGAAATCTGCGTCATCGTCGGCGCGTCCGGCGCGGGCAAGACCACGCTGCTCAACATTCTCGGCGGCATGGACACATTGACCTCGGGCAAGGTGCTGCTCGACGGCCGCGACATTTCCCGATATTCCTCCAAGGCCCTCACCAAATACCGCCGCTACGACATCGGCTTCGTTTTTCAGTTTTATAACCTCGTACCCAACCTGACGGCGCTGGAAAACGTGGAGCTGGCCGCGCAGTTGAGCAAGCGTCCCCTGCAGCCGCGCAAGGTGCTCAAACAGGTGGGCCTTGCCGGGCGCATGAACAACTTCCCCGCCCAGCTCTCCGGCGGCGAGCAGCAGCGCGTGGCCATCGCCCGAGCGCTGGCCAAGAACCCCAAGCTGCTTTTGTGCGACGAGCCCACCGGCGCGCTCGACTACAACACCGGCAAAGCCATTTTGAAGCTCTTGCAGGACACGGCGCGCGAGAAGGGCATCACCGTGGTCATCATCACCCACAACCAGGCGATCACCGCCATGGCCGACCGCATCGTCGAGATCAAGAACGGCACGGTGGCCTCCAAACGCATCAACGACAACGTCATCCCCGTCGAGGAGATCGAGTGGTAATATGAGAGCGCTGCGAAAAAGTTCCCTGCGCGAGATCCGCAAGAGCCTGGGGCGGTATTTGGCGATCCTGGCGATCGTCGCCCTTGGCGTGGGCTTTTTCTGCGGCCTGCGCGTCTGCCGCGACGCCATGGTGGAGACGGGCGACGATTATCTGGACCGCCAGAGCATGTACGACTACCGCCTGGTCTCCACCGTCGGCTTCGACACGGAGGACGCCGAGGCTTTCGCCGGTATCAGCGGCGTGACCGCCGCCGCCGGCGCCGTCAGCCAGGACGCGCTGGTGGACGTGACCGGCCTGGACATGTCCGGCGTGGTCATCTTCAACTCCCTCACCGAGGACGTCAACGAGATCAGCCTCACCGCCGGGCGCCTGCCCCGCGCCGCTAGCGAAGCCGTGGCCGACGCGCAGTTCTTCCCCGTGGACAGCATCGGCAAGAAGATCGTCCTTTCCGAGACCAACGACGAAGATACGCTCGACATGTTCGCCTTCCGCGAATACACCATCGTCGGGCTGGGCAACTCCCCCACCTACCTCAACTACGAGCGCGGCAGCACCTCTCTTGGCACCGGCGCGGTGATGGCCTTTGCTTACATCCCCTACGAGGGCTTTGACTGCGACTATTACACCGACATCTACATCCGCCTCGACACCGAGGGCGAGATCTATTCCGACGAATACCAGGCCGGCGTAGAGCAGTACGAGGACAGCGTGACCCATTCCGGCGAATCGCAGGCGCGCGAGCGCTTTGAGACGCTGGTGGGCGACGCCGAATCGGAGCTGGACGACGGCGTGGCCGAATACGACGAGGGCTATACGGAATACCTCGAACAGCGCGACGAGGCCGAGCGCGAACTGCTCGACGCGCTGGACGAGATCACCGCCGGCCGCGCCGACATCATCGTGGGCGAACAGGTGCTCAAGGACAGCGAACAGGAGCTGATCGACGGCCGCGCCCAGTATGATTCCGGCCGCCGGGAGTTAAACAGCGCCGAAAGCCAGCTGGAGAGCGCCGAGGAGAGCACCTACGCCCAGCTCAATGAAACGCAGGCGCAATTGGAGGCGCAGCTCGCTACCGTGCAAGACGGCATGGCGCAGATCGAGGAAAGCGGCGTGCTCGAACAGTACGCGCAGCTGACCGAGGGCGTCTCCCAGCTGGAGAGCGGCGTTGCACAGGCGCAGGCGGCGCGCGATGAACTGAACGCCACTGGCGAACAGCTGCGCGGAGGCCTAGCCGCGGCAGAAGAGGCCGTTTCCATATTGAGCGGCCAGAAGGAAGAAGCACTGGAGCAGCTAGAGGGCCGGCGCGCGGCGCTGGAAGAGGAGATCGCCGCCCTGGAAGCCGAGCTCGCCACCTTGCAGCCCGGCGACGACGCGCGCATCGCCGAACTGAACGCCCAGCTTGCCGATCTGCGTTCGCAGCGCGATGGCGTGCAGGGCGCGCTCGATTCCGCATCCGCGGACTATGAGGCGCGCATCGGCGAAGCGCAGGCGGCGCGCGACGGCCTTTCCACGCAGGCGACGGCGGCGCAGGGCAATGTTTCCGCCCTCACGACGGAACGCGACAACGCCCTTGCCCCGCTGCAAGGCGAGCTTTCGCAGGTGGAGGGCGACATCTCCGCCAAGCGGAGCGAGCTCTCCGCCCTCGACCCCGAGGCAGACGCCGAGCGCATCGCCGCTCTACAGGGGGAGATCGCTTCCCTGGAAAGCCGCAAGGGAGAACTGGACGGCCAGATCGCCGGCGTGCAGAGTGATTACGAAGGCCGCATTGCCACGGCGCAGGGCGAATACGACGCGCTGGCGGAGCAGCTCTCGCAGGCCGAGGGCAGTCTTTCCGCGCTGCAGGACGAGCGCGACGCGGCGCTTGGCGACCTGAACGGGCAGTTGTCCGCCATAGACGGGGACATCGCCGCCGCTGAAGCGGAGCTTGCCACGCTCACGCCTTCGCCCGACGCCGACCGCCGCGCCGAGATCGAGGCAGCGCTGGCGGAGAAGCGCCCGGCGCTGGAGAGCGTCGCGGCGGAGATCGCTTCGACTGCCGCGAACTTTGACAACCAGATCGCCGCCGCGCAGACGCAGCGGGATACGCTGCAGGAGCAGCTTACCCAGTATGAGGCCGCCTACGACGCGGCGCTCGCCCAGATCGAGGGGCAGCTTGCCGCCTTGCAGGAACAGCTCGCCCAGGCGCAGGCGGGACTCGCCGTCATCGAGGAGGGCGGCTATATCGAAAGCTACCAACAGATGCAGGCGGCCCTGCCGCAGCTGGAATCCGGCCTTGCCCAGGTGGAGGCGGGGCGCGAACAGGCCGACCGCGAATTTGCCTCCGCCCGCAGCCAGATCAGCAGCGGCCGCGCCGAATTGCGCGACGCGCTTGCCCAGATCGAGGACGGCGAACAGCAGCTCATCGACGGCCGCGCCGAACTGGAGGACGCCAAGGCGGAGCTGGCCGACGGCATCGAGGAATACGAGGACGGCCGCACGCAGGCCGACCGCGAATTCATGCAGGCCGAGCGCGAACTGGCCGACGCCAGAGGCGAGATCGCCGACGCGCGGGAAAAGATCTCCGAGATCGACGAGCCGGACGTCTACGTGCTCGACCGTTCCGCCAACATCGGCTACGCCTGCTTCGAGAGCGATTCGCAGATCGTCGAGAGCATCTCCATGGTCTTCCCCCTGTTCTTCTTCATGGTGGCGGCGCTGGTGTGCATGACGACGATGACGCGCATGGTCGACGAGCAGCGCACGCAGATCGGCGTGCTCAAGGCCATGGGCTATACCTCGCGCGCCATCATGGGCAAGTTCATCTTCTATTCCGGCAGCGCGGCCACCATCGGCAGCGTCATCGGCTTTTTCTTCGGCTCCACGGTCTTCCCCAGGGTCATCTGGATGGCGTACAGCCTCATGTACGGCTTTGCCGAGATCGAACTGGTGTTTGACTGGGGCATGGGCGCGCTGGCGCTGGGCGCGGCGCTGCTCTGCTCGGTGGGGGCCACGTGGTTCTCCGTGCGGCGGGAGCTGAACCTGGCCCCGGCGCAGCTCCTGCGCCCCGCCGCGCCCAAGGCCGGCAAGCGCATTTTGCTCGAGCGCATCCGTCCCCTGTGGCGGCATCTGTCGTTCATGCACAAGCTCACCATCCGCAATATCTTCCGCTACAAAAAGCGCCTGGTGATGATGATCATCGGCATCGGCGGCTGCACGGCGCTGCTGGTCACCGGCATGGGCATCCGCGATTCCATCAGCGACGTGGTCAACTACCAGTT
>DVGE01000066.1 GCA_018712885.1 Candidatus Pullichristensenella stercoripullorum
AGGTTGGTCATGATCGTGCCGACGACGGTGTTCTTGTTGAGCTTGCCGCGCGACTTCATATCCAGCGCGCAGATGGCCATGAGCATGTCGCCGTCGACCTCGTTGCCGTTCTCGTCCACCATCAGACAGCGGTCGGCGTCGCCGTCAAAAGCCACGCCCGCGTCAAGGCCATGCTCGCGCACGTAGGCTTTGAGCTCGTCCAGATGCGTGGAGCCGCAGCCCTGGTTGATGTTGAGACCGTCGGGCTGGTCAAAGAGCATGTGCGTCTGCGCGCCCAGAGCGTCGAACAGGCGCCGCGCAGTGCTGCTGGCCGAGCCGTTGGCGCAGTCCACGGCGATGTTCAGCCCTTCGAGCGAATAGGAAACGGTGCTGACGAGGTGATCGACATAATCCTTCACCACCTGGTCGCTCATGTATGTGACCTTGCCAATGGCTTCCGGCGCGGCGGGCACGGGCGGCGCGATCTCGCCAAGGGCGTAGTTTTCGATGCGCTCCTCCAATTCGTCGGGCAGCTTCACGCCCTCGCCGCTGAACATCTTGATGCCGTTGAACTCCGCCGGATTGTGCGAGGCGGAGATCATGATGCCCGCGTCGGCCTTGTATTTGCCCACCAGATAGGCCACCGCCGGGGTGGGCACGAGGCCGAGCATGATCACGTCCGCGCCCACGGAACACAGGCCCGCGGCGCAGGCCATGGCGAGCATATCCGAGGACATGCGGCTGTCCATGCCCACCACAAATACCGGCCGCCGGCGGCTGTTGCCGGAGATGACCACCGCCGCCGCGCTGCCAAGGCGCATGGCCAGTTCGATGTTGAGCTTCTCATTGGCGATGCCGCGCACGCCGTCGGTGCCAAACAGTCTTCCCATGGAATCCCCCCTATTTTTCGTCCTTTTTCGTCTCTTCCCACTTGGGCACGACGCAGTCGGCCCGCTTATAGACGCTGTGCTCCGGCACGAAGCCGCGCACGCAGCTGGTGGGATACACCGTGGTGCCCCGGCCGATGACCACGCCCGGGCAGAGCACGCTGTTGCAGCCGATCTCGACATAATCGCCCAGCATGGCGCCGAATTTGCGCAGGTTGGTGGCGATCACGCGGTCGTCCGTGCGCACCGTTACCAGCGACTTGTCGCTCTTGACGTTGGACGTGACCGCGCCCGCGCCCATATGCGCGCGATAGCCGAGCACGCTGTCGCCGACGTAGTTGAAATGCGGCACCTGGGCGTTGTCGAAGAGGATGGCGTTTTTCACCTCCACCGAATTGCCCACCACGCAGTTTTTGCCGATCACGGCCTTGCCGCGGATAAAGGCGCAGTGGCGGATCTCCGCGCCGTGGTCGATGATGGCCGGGCCGGTGATGGAGGCCGTGGGCGCGACGATGGCGTCCCGGGCGATCCACACGTCCTTGCCGGCGCGCTCGTATTCGTCCTCGCTGAGCGACTGGCCCAGTTTGACCACGAAAGCGCCGATCTCCGGCAGCACCTCCCAGGGGTAGCCGACATCCGCGAAAATGGCCGCGGCGATGCTCTTGCTCATATCGAACAGACGTTCAGGGTTCAACAGTTCACGCATACATTTCCCTCCTTTCTTTGCAGGTCGCGGTCATTCTAGCATATGCAGGTTAAATCCGTGTGTACCACCGCGGAAAAGCCCTTCTTTCGTCGCAAAGCAAATCGGGGGCGCTCCGCAGGGCATCCCCCGGAAGCGTCCCCTTTTCACCGGTCTCCCCACATGGGGCGCGCGACGTTCGCCGCGCGCCTTTCCTGCGAGGGGAGGGTCTGCGGCTCTGTCTGCGTCGACCGGATGCGCTTAGTATGCCCAGGCGCCGCGCCGTCATGCGCGAAACGCGCGTCAGAAAAACATTAAAAACGCGCAGACCGCGGCGCGGCGCGTTGTAAGCGGGCGGCGGCTGTGGTATAATATGGCCTGTTATGGATACGATGAACGGAAAGACCCGCCGCAACATCCTTTTGCAGCTTCTCTTTCTCGCCGCGCTGATCGGGGCGACCTTCTGGTGGCTCTTGCGCGACTGCGACATGGAGACGATGCTGGCGACCCTCAGAGGCGCGTCCCCCTGGCTGATCGGCCTGGGGCTTTTGTGCATGGGGCTGTACATCTACTGCGGAGGCAGCTGCGCGGCGGTGCTCTTTCATGGCATGGGACGGCCGATGGGGCCGCTGCGCCGGCTCAAGTACCACCTCATCGAATTTTTCTTCAGCGCCATCACCCCTTCTTCCAGCGGCGGACAGCCCTTCGAGGTGCTGTTCATGCGCTTTGACGGGTATAAGGCGACGGAATCCTCCGTGGTGCTGCTGGTGGTGGCGGTGCTCTACAAGATCGCCATGCTGGTGTTGTTCTTTTTCCTCTATTTCTTCAATTTTTCCTTTTTGCACGCGCACGTGGCGGGCATCTGGTTTTTGTTCCTGCTCGGTCTCGCGCTGAACGTCATCGTCATCGCCGTCATCCTGCTGGCGCTGTACGCGCAGAAGGCCATGCGCCGCCTTTGCGACGGATGCCTGCGGCTGCTCGCGCGCCTGCGCGTGGTGCGCCGGCCGGAAACGGCCCAGGAAAAGCTCGACAGCTGGCTGGCCAGCTTTCACGACTGCGCCGGTTTTATGCGCGAACACCCCTGGCCGGTGGTGAAGAGCTTTTGCATCGTGCTTTTCCAGCGCGTGCTCTACCTGCTCATCCCCTGGTGCGTCTACGAAGCCATGGGGCTTTCGGGCGTGACGGTGTGGCAGATGATGGGCCTGCAGCTTTTGCTGTCCGTCTCGGTGGAGATGATGCCCCTGCCCGGCGCGGTGGGCATCAGCGAGAGCGTCTCCCTGGTGCTCTACGACGCCATTTTTGGCGCGGACTTCCGTTACAGCGCCGTGATCCTCACGCGCGGTATTTCCTATTATCTTCCCCTGCTCGTTTCCGGCGTGGTGACGCTGGGCACACGCGCGGCGCAGCTGCGCGCAGGCACGGCGCGGCGCTGAGTTTTTTGCCAGCCGCCTTACGCACCAAGGAACTTTGCCCACGGCCCGGGGTTGGCGGCGGCTTCCTCCTCCGCCCTGGCGAGGCGGGCGGCGTATTCGCAAACGCGCGATGTGACGCTGGCGCAGCAAGCCTCCACGCCCTCGCGCCGGGCGACGGCCGTCAGCTCGTAGACGGCGAAGCCCATGGCGTGGCCGCGCGCGTGGACGACGGCGCAGGCCTGGCCCACGGCGTGGCAGAGGGCGGCGGCCTCGGCGGAGACGTTCTCCCTGGCCACGGCGTGACAGGCGAGGATGGCGGCCTTGGCCGCGGGCATCTTCACTTCCCCGCGCGCCCACAGCCGCGCAAGGAGCACGCTTTCCATGGGGCGCGTCTCCCCCGGCAGCAGCGCCTGCAGGCGGGGAAGCGCTTCCTCCGCAAGAGACAGCGCCCAGAGCACGAGCGCGCGGCGGCCCGCCCGTTCCGTCAGCGGCGCGAGCGCGTCAAAAACGGCGTCGCCGGGCATGAACAGCACCTTGTTTTTGCGCTTGGCGCGCACCTTGACCGTGTCCAGCCAATCCATCGTTTTCCTCCATGCAAAAGTCGCCCCGGCTCTGGCCGGGGCGACAGAGCGCTGACAAAGCCCACAACCGCAAAAATCGCTCTGATAAAAAAGAAATCAGAGGCGATTTTTGCTTCCTGCGTCAGCTGCACTTGCATCCTGCGGTCACTTACGTCTATGTAAGCTCCCTTGGATG
>DVGE01000007.1 GCA_018712885.1 Candidatus Pullichristensenella stercoripullorum
TCTGGGGAATTTTGAGAATATCGGAAATCTCCCGAAGCGAATAGCCCTCGAGATAGTGCAACACCAGCGGCAGGCGCAACCGCTCCGGCAGGGCCATGAGCGCGTCGCGCAGTTCGGGGTCGGGCGGTTCTTCCGCCAGGACGGCGCGGCCCTCGTCCAGCGGTTCGCCGCGTCTTTTCCAACGGCGCTGGATATTGTGGCATTCGTTGACCAGTATGCGCGTCAGCCACGCCTCGAAGCGCTCGCCGTCGCGCAGCGCATCCCGATGCAGCCAGCCCTTGAACACCGCCTCCTGAATGGCGTCGGCGGCGTCCGCGTCGCAGCGCAGCATGGACAGCGCCACGCGATACAGCTTGCGCTGGCAGTCGAGCGCCCGCTGCGTGAATTGCCTGTCGTCCATGGGTATCCCCCAGCTTTTGAATACGTATTCGCTTTATAGACGGTAAAAAGGGCGGAAAGGTTGATAGGGAGAAGAAATTTCGCAAAAAATGAGCGGCGTTTGGAACTGGACAAATCATTATGGGATAATTATAATATAAGTATAGCCATACGTTTCAGGGAGTCGAAAACGGTGTTTGAGGGCAAAAGCACTCTGGCCTTATCTCCGCGCGAAAGGCGACGGCGAACGAATGCAGACAATATCATTCCTTTGGCAATGGAGGTGTTTGAAATGCGCGATGAATACGATTTCAGCGGGGCGCGAAAAAACCCCTACGCAAAAAAGCTGAAAAAGCAGATAACCATCAATCTGGACGCGGACACCATCGACTATTTCAAGGCCCAGTCCGACCAGTCCGGCATCCCCTATCAGACGCTCATCAACCTGTATCTGGCCGACTGCGCGGCGAAGAAGAAACAGCTCTCCATCAACTGGAATTGACCGGTGACATGCCAAAGGGCCGTCCTGCGCGGACGGCCCTGTTCTTTCCTCCTTTACGCGATGGGCGTACCGTCGCTCTTGAAGAGGGGAAGTTTTTCCAGATAGAGGATGTCCTCGCGGTCGGCGGCTTCGCCTTCGGCCAGGATCGCCATGCGGCCGACGATCTCGCCGCCGGCGCGGGTGACCAGCTCTTCCAGCGCGCGCAGGGATTCGCCCGTGGAGATAACGTCGTCGACGATGACCACGCGCTTGCCCTTGATGTATTCGGCGTCGTTGCCGTCCAAGCAGAGGATCTGCCGGTGCCCGGTGGTGATGGAGCGCACTTCCGTGGAAAAGACATTGCGCATGTAGAGCTTGGGCGCCTTGCGCGCCAGAAGGTAGCGCTTCTCCCCCGCCAGCCGCGCCATTTCGCAGATGAGGGGGATGCCCTTGGATTCGGCGGTGATCATCACGTCATGCTCGGGGACGAGCTTGTTCAGCTCCCGGGCGCAGGCCATGGTCAGCTCGGTATCGCCGAAGATGACGAAGGCGCCGATCATCATATCGTCGCTGATGGGACAGAGGGGCAGCTGCCGCGTAAGCCCCGCGACCTTGAGGGGATAGTACAGATCGCTCATGCGCAAAACACCTCGAAAATTCCATACTTGCCACGAATATTGTATCGTGTGGAAGGAAAAATGTCAAGGCGCGGGCGCATATTCGGCGATGATGGCGTCCATGGCAGCAGACTTGCGCTCGATGTCTTCCAAAAGCTTCATCTGCGCGCGGGCGCGGACGAGGTTGTGCTCGGGCGTGGCGACGCGGAAATAGACGTCCCCGTCGAGATAGTCGGTGAGGAAGCGCATGGCGATCTCGCAGGTGATGACGCGCGCGCCGAGGGGCAAAAGACGGATCTCCGGCGCGGCGAGCGCCTCGCCCGCTTCCTGAAGGTAGCCCTCGGCAAGAACGCGAAAGCGCTCGAGATCCAACGCCATGCCGCGAGGCTCGTCCTCGGCGGCGGTGGAGGCGCCGGTGCGCACGATGTCGCCAAAGTCGTAAAGGGAGCTGCCGGGCATCACCGTATCGAGGTCGAGGAGCAACAGCGCGCTGCCGTCGGCGGCGTCGAAGAGCACGTTGCTGACCTTAGCGTCGTTGTGAACGGCGCGGACGGGCAGTTCGCCGCTTTCAAGCCGGCGGACGATGGCGTCCAGTCCGTCCGCGCGCGCGGAGAAAAACTCGATCTCCCGCCGCACGCCGGCGGCACGGCCCGCCGCGTCGCGCTCGACGGCGGCGCGAAACGCCTCGTAGCGGCGGGGCGTGTGGTGGAAGAACGGGATCGTCTCGTAGAGCTCGCCGGCGGGAAAGTCCCTGAGCAGGCGCTGGAACTGGCCGAAGGCGCGGCCCATCTCCCGCAGGCGATCCAGGCTGTCCGCCTGCAAAAAGCAGAGGCCGTCGATATAGCGGTAGGCGCGCCAACTGCCGCCCGCCTCATCGCAAAAGAGCAGGCCGCCGTCGCGGGCGGGCATGAAACGCAGCACGCGATCCTCGCCGGACACGCCCATGGCGGCAAGGCAGCCCTCGATGTGCTGGCAGACGCGGCGGGCGTTCTCCATCACCTGTTCCGGGTGACGGAATGCCTGCGCGCTCAGTTTTTGCAATATGTAGCGGCCACGCGGCTGGTCGAACGTCAAGCACCAGGTGCGGTTGACGTGGCCGGTACCGATCTCCTCCGCGTCTGTGAGCCGGCCGGGAAAGCTGAACCCCGCCGCGGCCGCGCGCAATTCTTCGTTGAGCATGGTCTTCCTCCCTGTACGCATTAAAGATATGGTAACACGCCTGCCCCGGCCTGTCAACCGCGTAAACGAAAAGTGGAGCGGCATTTGAGCCGCTCCCGACGCCCGGGGCGCGTCAGTGCATCTTCTGCTCCTGCGCCTCGATCATCTTCTTGACCATGTTTCCGCCGATGTGGCCGGCGTCCTTGGCGGCGATGTCGCCGTTATAGCCCTGCTTGAGGGTGATGCCGAGCTCGCTGGCCACTTCCTGCTTCAGGGTGTTCATAGCCTGGCGCGCCTCGGGCACGTTGATCTGGTTGCTGTTCTTGCTGGACATGCGTGTCTCCTCCTTTCCCAGGGATGGCGTTCCGCCTTACTTGCCGGAAGCCTGGCGCTGATAGTCCTCGATCATGCGCTTGACCATCATGCCGCCGATGGAGCCGTTCTCCTTCGCCGACAGGTTGCCGTTGTAGCCCTTGGTGAGGTTGATGCCCATTTCGTTGGCGATCTCGTACTTCATGTTGGAGAGCGCCTGACGAGCCTCGGGTACGTTGATGCGGTTGGAGCTGCTATTGCTCATGTGTTTTCACCTCCCGTTCAAGTCTGACACTATTTTGACCTTGCGGGAGGCTTTTACACTGGCAATATTCAACTGTAAGAAACTGTGATTTTTAATTCAGCGCCACTTCGTCCAGACGCTCGCGGAAGGCGCGGCGCGCGAGAGCGACGACCTGTTTGGTCTCTTCATCGTCCGGGCGCTTCATCAGGGCGCGGGCTTCGTCGTGGGTGAGCTTCAAAAGCTGCGTGTCGCCCGCGAGCATGGAAAGGCCGGTGGAGAGCATGCCGCTCTGCCGCTCGCCGAACATCTCGCCCGGGCCGCGCAGCTCCATGTCCTTTTCGGCGATCTTGAAGCCATCCGTGGTCTGGGTGAGCAGGCGCAGGCGTTCGCTCGGCTCGGCGACGAGGAAGCACCACGACTCGTACTGGCCGCGCCCCACGCGGCCACGCAGCTGATGCAGCTGCGCAAGGCCGAAGCGCTCGGCATTTTCGATGGCCATGACGCTGGCGTTGGGTACGTTGACGCCCACTTCCACCACGGTGGTGGAGACGAGTATATCCGTTTCGCCTTTGCGGAAGGCTTCGAGGCGCGCGTCCTTTTCCACCGCCTTCATGCGGCCGTGGACGAGGGACACGCGGGCCTCGGGCAGCAGCTTGCACAGTTCGCCGTACAATTCCTGCGCGTCGCGGGCCTCCACGGCCTCGCTCTTGTCCACCAGCGGGCAGATGACGTAGGCCTGCCGCCCTTCGCGCACTTTTTCCATGACAAAGCCGTACATGGCGGCGCGCTTTGCCTCCGGCACCACGCGGGTCTTCACCGGCGTGCGGCCCGGGGGCAGTTCGTCCAGGATGGAAAGGTCGAGATCGCCGTAGACGATGAGCGAAAGCGTGCGCGGGATGGGCGTGGCCGACATCACCAGCACGTTGGGGCTTTCGCCCTTTTTGCCGAGCTGGGTGCGCTGACGCACGCCAAAGCGGTGCTGTTCGTCGGTGATGACGAGGCCGAGGTCATGATAGGCGACGCCCTCGGTGATGAGCGCGTGGGTGCCGACGACCATGTCCCATTCGCCGCTTGATAGCGCCTCATGCGCCTGCGCGTGCTGCTTTTTCGTCAGCGAGCCGGTGAGGAGGCCGACGCGCGCGCCCAAGGGGGCAAAGAGCGCCTGCGCGTCCTCAAAGTGCTGCTGGGCGAGCACTTCCGTGGGCGCCATCAGCGCCGCCTGAAAGCCGCTCTTCCACGCAAGGTACATGGCGCCAAAGGCCACGGCGGTCTTGCCGCTGCCCACGTCGCCCTGCAACAGCCGCGCCATGGGCGCGTCCATGCGCAGATCGCGCGCCATTTCATAGAGTGCGCGTTTTTGGGCGTTCGTGGGCGGGAAGGGCAGAAGTTCCCAAAAATCCTCGACGTCTTCATCGGCAAAGGACAGCTTCACGCCCGCGCGCGCGTCCGAGCGCAGCAGCGAGAGCGCCACCTGATAGAGCAGCAGTTCCTCAAAGGCGATGCGCCGCCGCGCGGCGGCGAGCGATTCGCGGTTGAGGGGAAAATGGGCGTTGTAGAGGGCGAAGTTGCGCTCGCAGAGGCCGTAGCGCCGCCTGAGACCCTCGGGCAGTTCGTCCGGCCACTGGCCGCGGCCCATTTCCAGCGCCGCGCGCACGGCCTCGCGCATGGCGCGCGGGGGCACGCCGGCGATGGCGCGGTAGACCGGCACGATGGCGCGCTCCTGTTCGATGGTGGGGCTTTGCAATTGCAACTCGCCCCGGCGCAGCGCAAAACGGCCGTAGAGCAAAAGCTCCCGGCCGGGATAGAGCTGTTTTTTCAGCCACGGCTGGTTGTACCAGATGGCGACGGCGTCGCCGCTTTCGTCGGCGATGCGGGCGCGGGTGATGCGCAGGCGCGGCGCGAACTGCTCGGTCGGTTCGCCCACCACGCGCGCCGCCACGGCGCACTCAAGGCCCGGGTGAGCTTCGCAAAGCGGCGTGGGCGCGGTGAGGTCGCGGTAGGCGGCGGGCAGGCGCGAGACGAGATCGCGCAATGTGCGCACGCCCGCTTTTTCAAGCGCCCGCACGCGCGCGGGGCCGAGACCCGGCAGGCGGGAAAGTTCTTCCATCATTCCACCGCGATGAGGTAATAGTAGAGGGGCTGGCCGCCGTGCTGGAGATCGACGTCGCACTGGCTGTACTTCTCCGAAAGGGCGGCGAGCAGCATTTGCGCGTCCTCCTCGGTGACGTCCTCGCCGTAGTAGATGGTGATAAGGCTCTTGTCCTCGGTGACCATCTCTTCGGTGAGCTGTTCGGCGACTTCGCGCACGTCGTGGCCGAGGTGGTGGAGCTTGTTGTCGATCAGGCCCATGATGTCGCCGGCGTGGATGTCGTGGCCGTCGAACACCGTATCGCGCACGGCGTAGGTGATGGAGGCGGTATGGACGTTCTCGGCCGCCTCGATCATGGCGGCGCGGTTTTCCTCCACGCCCAGTTCCGGATCGAAGGCCAGCGCCGCGGAGATGCCCATGGGCACGGACTTGGTGGGCAGCACCACCACGTTGCGCTCCGTTTCCAGTTCCGCCGCCTGCTGCGCGGCGAGGATGATGTTGGTGTTGTTGGGCAGCACGAAGACATTTTTGGCGTGCGTCTTTTCGATGGCCTCGTAAAGATCCTCGATGGAGGGGTTCATGGTCTGGCCGCCATCGACGATCTGATCGACGTTGAGTTCCTTGAAGATGTCGACGATGCCGTTGCCCAACGCCACGCAGACGATGCCGTAGGGCTTCTGCTTCGCCGCTTCCTCGGCGGCGAGCTTGGCCATGCGCTCGCGGTGTTCCTCGAACATGTTGTCGATCTTGATGGCGTCCAGTTCGCCCAGCTCCAGCGCGTATTGCAGCGCCTTGCCGGGGTCGTTGGTGTGTACGTGTACCTTGACCACGGAGAGGTCGGAAATGACCAGCACACAGTCGCCCAGCTTTTCCAGGCGCTTGCGCAGGCGCACCACGTCGCTGTCGCGCATCTCCGGGCGCGGGTGGGAGACGATGAACTCCGTACAATA
>DVGE01000067.1 GCA_018712885.1 Candidatus Pullichristensenella stercoripullorum
CTGGCCACGCAGATCGGCTCTTCCCTGATGGGCGTGCTCTACATTCTGGATGAACCCTCCATCGGCCTGCACCAGCGCGACAACGCCCGCCTGCTCAAGACGCTCAAGGGCCTGCGCGATCTGGGCAACACCTTGATCGTCGTCGAACACGACGAGGAGACGATGCTTTCAAGCGACTATATCGTCGACGTCGGCCCCGGCGCGGGCATCCACGGCGGCGAGATCGTCGCCTGTGGAACGCCCACGGAGATCATGGAGAGCCCGCGCTCCATCACCGGCGCTTATCTCTCCGGCCGCCGCAAGGTGCCCGTGCCCGCCGCGCGGCGCAAGCCTTCGGGCTATATCACCGTGCGCGGCGCGCGCGCCCACAACCTCAAAAACATCGACGTGCGCTTTCCGCTTGGCGTCATGACCTGCGTCACCGGCGTTTCCGGCAGCGGCAAAAGCTCGCTGGTCAACGAGATTCTCTTCAAATCCCTCTCCCGCCAGCTGAACCGCTCGCGCCTGCGCGCCGGCGACCACGATACCATCGAGGGCGTGGAGCAGCTGGACAAGATCATCGCCATCGACCAGTCGCCCATCGGCCGCACGCCGCGCTCCAACCCCGCCACCTATACCGGCGTGTTCGACCTCATCCGCGACGTGTTTGCCGCCACCAACGACGCCCGCGCCCGCGGCTACAAGGCCAACCGCTTCAGCTTCAACGTCAAGGGCGGCCGCTGCGAGGCCTGTTCCGGCGACGGCATCCGCAAGATCGAGATGCACTTCCTCTCCGACGTCTACGTGCCCTGCGAGGTCTGCGGCGGCAAGCGCTACAACCGCGAAACGCTGGAGGTGCGCTACAAGGGCAAAAACATCTACGAGGTCCTGGAAATGACCGTGGACGAGGCGCTGGAGTTCTTCGCGCCGCTGCCGCGCATCGCCGCCAAACTGCAGACTTTGCAGGATGTCGGCCTCGGCTACGTCAAGCTCGGCCAGCCCTCGACCACGCTCTCCGGCGGCGAGGCACAGCGCATCAAACTGGCCACGGAGCTTTCCCGCAAGGCCACGGGCCGCACCATCTACGTGCTGGACGAGCCGACCACGGGCCTGCACGTCGCCGACGTGGAAAAGCTCGACCAGGTGCTCGACCGCCTTGCCGGGGCGGGGAACACGCTGGTGGTGATCGAACACAACCTCGATGTCATCAAGACGGCGGACTACATCATCGACATGGGCCCCGAGGGCGGCGACCGCGGCGGCACGGTGATCGCCGAGGGGACGCCGGAGGAGGTCGCCCGCTGCGAAGGGAGCTATACGGGCATGTTCCTCAAAAAGGTTCTCAACTGAACAAGGCGCGCATCCTTTGAAACAGGGCGCGAGGGAGGCCGGACGCGGCCTCCCTTTTCGTTTCGGAAAGGAGGCGCGCTGTGGAGGGGCTTCTACGATTCAACGAATGGCTCTCTGGCGTGGTCTGGGGTTGGCCGATGCTGCTTTTGCTCACGCTCGCGGGCGTGACCTTTACCTTGCGCACCCGCTTTGTGCAGCTCCGCCGTTTTGGGGACATGCTGCGCCTGACGCTGGGCGCGTTCACCCGCCGCAAAAACACAGCTCCCGGGGAAGTATCGCCTCTGCAGGCGATGACCACGGCGCTGGCGGCCACGGTGGGCACGGGCAACATCGCCGGCGTGGCCGGGGCCATCGCCCTGGGCGGGCCGGGGGCAGTGTTCTGGATGTGGGTGTCGGCATTCCTCGGCATGGCCACGAAGTACGCCGAAGTCGTCCTCGCCGTGCGCTATCGCCAGCGGGCGGCGGACGGGAGCTTTTACGGCGGGCCGATGTACTATATCCGCGCCCTGGGCAGGGGCTTTGCCCCGCTCGCGCGTATCTTCGCCCTGCTCGGGGCGCTGGCCGCCTTCGGCATCGGCAATATGGTGCAGGCCAACACCGCGGCAGAGGCGGCCGCCTTCTCCCTCACAGCGCTCTTTCCCGCGCTCACGGAGGCGCCGCTGCGTCTTTTCGTGGGGCTTTTGCTTTCTCTGGCGGTCGCGCTGGCTCTGGCGGGCGGCGCGGCGCGCATCGGCAGGGCGACAGAACGGCTGGTGCCGCTGATGAGCGCCCTCTACGCCTGCATGGCGCTGGCGGTCGTTTTCCTGCGCCTTCCCGCCGCCGTCCGCGCCCTCGGAAACATCGTGACCGCGGCCTTTTCCCCGCGCGCGGCTCTCGGCGGCGCGGCGGGCGTCGGCCTTCAAACGGCGCTGCGCTGCGGCATGGAGCGCGGCATGTTCTCCCACGAGGCGGGCATGGGCTCCGCGCCCATCGCCCACGCGGGCGCGCAGACGGACGACCCAGACCGGCAGGGCCTTTTCGGCATCTTCGAGGTCTTTGCCGACACCATCGTCATCTGCACCTTGACGGCGCTGGCCATCCTCGCAAGCGGCGTTCCCGTGCCCTATGGACGCGCGGCGGGCGCGGAACTGACCATCGCCGCTATGGGAACGGTCTTTGGCGACGGCCTTGCCGCGCTTTTGACCTCCGTCTGCCTCGTGCTCTTCGCCCTTTCCACCATGCTCAGCTGGTCGCTTTACGGCGAGCGCTGCTTTGCCTTCCTCACGGGAGGGCGCGCCGTGGCGTTCTATCGCGCCGCGTTCATCGCCGCCGTCCTTCCCGGCGCGGCCATGCGCATGGAGACCGTCTGGACGCTCTCCGGCACGCTCAACGGCCTCATGGCCGTGCCCAACCTCATCGCCCTCTTCCCGCTCTCCGGCGAGGCGGCGCGCATAGCTCGCCATATCGGGCAAAAACCGCGAGGCAAAAGCGTTCAGGCTGTGCTATACTGAAGAAAAGGGGGGAAGACCATGGAATGGATAAAGCGCATGAACGCGGCCATGGATCATCTGGAAGCGCACCTGACGGACAAGATCGACGTATCGGAACTTGCGCGCATCGCCTGCTGTTCGTCCTTTCACTTTCAGCGCATGTTCTCCTATATGGCTGGCGTGCCGCTGGGGGAATACGTGCGCCGGCGGCGCATGACGCGGGCGGCGGAGGACTTGTGCGCTGGCGCGCGCGTCACCGACGTGGCCGCCCGCTATGGCTACGATTCGCCCACGGCCTTCAACCGCGCCTTTCAAGGCGTTCACGGTTTCCCGCCCTCGAAGGCGCGTTCGGCGACGCTGCGTGCCTATACGCCCATCCGCTTTTCCCTCACCGTGACCGGCGGCGAGCCGCTTTCCTGGCGCATGGAGGCGCTGGACGCCTTTTCCGTCGCTGGATACGCCGCGCCCATCGGCAAAACGCTCGCCGAGAATTTCCAAAGCGTTCCCGCCCTCTGGGAGCGCGTGGCGCGGGAAGAGACGCTTGCGAAGCTTTTGCGCATGCAGACCGGCCCGCTGCCGGGCCTGCTGGGAGCGTCCCGCGAGACGGGCGAGGGCTGGCAGTACATGATCGGCGTTTGCGCGGAGGAAGCGGGGGAGGGCATGGCGCTGTGGCGCGTGCCCGCCTGCCATTGGGCGGTGTTTTCCGGGCGGGGCGCGATGCCGGCGGCCATTCAGGAAGTGGAACGCCGCGCGGTGCTGGAATGGCTCCCCGCCTCCGGCTATGAATACGCGAATGCGCCGGATATCGAAGCCTATCTCGTCCCCGAGCCGCAAAACGCCGCCTTTGAGGTCTGGCTGCCCATCGTCCGCCCCTGACAGGCACGCGCGCGCCTTTTGCCGCATACGTTGCCGCGAGGTGGGCTGTATGGGAAAATGGAAAGTGTGCGTCTATGCGATCTGCAAAAACGAAGCCAAATTCGTCCGCCGCTGGATGGACTCCATGCGCGAGGCGGACTGGGTGGTGGTGCTGGACACAGGCTCGGGCGACGGCACGCCGGAAATGCTGCGAAAACTCGGCGCGCAGGTGACGGAGGAGGTCATCTCCCCGTGGAGGTTCGACGTTGCCCGCAACCGCTCGCTGGAACTGGTGCCCGAGGAGGCGGACATCTGCGTCTGCACAGACCTTGACGAAGTGTTGCGCCCCGGCTGGCGCGCGGCGCTGGAGGCGGCGTGGACGGAGAACACCCGGCGCGCCCGCTACCGCTATACGTGGAACTTCAATCCCGACGGCAGCGAGGGCGTGGTTTTCTGGACGGACAAGATACACGCTCGGCACGGCTTCCGCTGGGTACACCCGGTGCATGAAGTGCTGGAATACGAACAGCCGGACTATGAGACGGTGCTGGCCGAGGGCGTGCAGCTCGACCACCGCGCCGACCCGACGAAGTCCCGCGCGCAATACCTGCCGCTGTTGGAGCTGTCCGTGCGCGAAGCGCCGCTGGACGACCGCAACACGCACTATCTGGGGCGGGAATACATGTTCCACCGCCGCTGGAAGGAGTGCATCGAAACGCTGACGCGGCACCTCGCCTTGCCCACGGCCACCTGGCCGGACGAGCGCTGCGCCTCCATGCGCTTCATCGCCCGCTCGCACGAGGCGCTGGGCAACGTCCGCGAGGCGGAAAAATGGCTCTACCGCGCCGTGGGCGAGGCCCCGCACCTGCGCGAGCCGTGGGTGGAAATGGCGGCGCTCTGCTACCGCCGGCGCGACTGGGAGGGCACGGCCTTCTTCGCCCTGCGCGCTTTGGACATCCAGGAGCGGCCCAAGACCTACATCTGCGAGGCGTCCGCCTGGGGCAGTTTGCCCTATGATCTGGCTTCCCTGGCGCTCTACGAGACGGGCCGCGTGCGCGAGGCCATCCCGCTTTTGGAAAAGGCCGTGGAACTGGAACCATCCAACGAACGGCTGCGGGAAAACCTGCGCCTGATGCGCGCGGAAAAGAGAAGGGGATAAGAGACGGGGCGGCGATGTGTTTTCGCCGCCCCGAACCAGCCCCCGTATTCCCGCTTCGGCAAGCGCTTTCAGGCGATCTCCCATCCTGCTTGCGCACAGATGCCGTCGAACTCTGAAAAAGGTCATACCTCCCACTTGCGCGCGTTCACATACAGGCAGATGGCGCTGAACACGTCCAGACAAAAGAAGAACTGCATGACGCCGTGGACGAGCAGCGTTTTTGTCCGGATCTTTCCCTCCCTGTGCGCCTGCAAAAGCCCGCTGAGGCCGTACATCGTCGAAGGCAAAAGTACGGAATAGTCGAAGAGCGCCAGGAAGGGCAGCAGCGGGATGACGAAGACGCTCATCATCATTCCCGCAAAGAAGACGCCGATGTAAAAGGGAATGTTGCACAACTTGAGCACCATGTTCCAAAACAGCAGCCGCCGCGCCGGCCAGCCCCGGCGCGGGAGCAGAAAGGCGCAGACCATGGCGGGCAGGAAAGCCAGCAGGACGATCAGCGCCCACAAGACGAGGATCATCCACGGTTTACCGTGCAGCAAAAGAGCGATCCCGCCCGCCAACAGGACGTAGGGCGCGATCAACAGCGCGGCCAGCGGCAGTTTTTGCTTCAATTCTCCCGCTCCTTTCTCGAAAACAGAAAAGCTCCCCGCATGGGCAGGGAGCCTCCTCGCGTTTTACGCCACGTGCTGGGCGTTGGCCTCTTCCTCCAATTTGCGGTAGGCGACCTTGCCCACCAGCGTCTTGGGCAGTTCCTCGCGGAACTCGATGTCGTAGGGCATGGCGTAGCGGGCGATGTGCTTTTCGCAGTACTTGAGGATCTCACGCTTGACCTCGTCCGAGGGCTGCACGCCCGGGCGCAGCACCACGTAGGCCTTGACCTTCTGCATCTTGTAGGGGTCTTTGACGCCGATGACGCAGCTGTACAGCACCTTTTCGTGGCCGTCGATGATGTTCTCCAGCTGCGAGGGATAGACGTTGTAGCCGGAGGTGACGATCATGCGCTTGATGCGCTGGCGGAAGTAGACAAAGCCGTCCGCGTCCATCGTGCCCAGGTCGCCGGTGTGCAGCCAGATGCGGCCGTCGGCATGCTCGCGCAGCGTCATGGCCGTCTCCTCGGGATTGTCCACATAGCCGAGCATCACCGTGGGGCCGGAAAGGACGATCTCGCCTTCCTCGCCGTTGGGCACCTCGTCGGTGGTGCCGGGCTTGACGATCTTGTAATAGGTGTCCGGGAAGGGCACGCCGATGGAACCCTCGCGGTAGTAGCCAAGCGGCGTTAAGCAGCTGGCCGTGACGCACTCGGTGGTGCCGTAGCCCTCGCGGATGGGCACGGGGGAGTTGTGTTCCTTTAAGAACTTGTCCACCTTGGTCTTCAGCTCTATGGAGAGCGAATCGCCGCCGGAGAACACGCCGCGCAGGAAGCTCAAATTGGCGTTTTCCAGCTTGTCGGCGCGCAAAAGCGCCTCAAACAGCGTCGGAACGCCGGGAATGAGGTTAGGCTTTTTCTTCTTCAGCAGCTTGGCGTAGGTGCTGATGGTGAACTGGGGCACGAGGATGCAGGTCGCGCCTACCACCAGCGCCGTGTGGATGCCGATGCCCAGGCCGAAGCCGTGGAAAATGGGCATCACCGAGAGCATCTTCATGCCGTGCAGGTCGGTATAGCCGCTCATGGCCGCGGTCTGCAAAGCCAAAGCGTTAAAGTTGAGGTTGGAGAGCAGGATGCCCTTGGTGGTACCGGTGGTGCCGCCGGAATAGAGGATCACCGCGCCCTCGCGCGCCTTGCCGTCGATGGGCGGCAGCTGCGTATCCTGCGCCGCGCCCGCGTCCATGAAGTCGTTCCAGAAGGTGTACTTGTCGGACTTGGGCAATTTGGGCAGCTTGCGGCCCTTAGTCATGATAAAGGCGTAGCGCAGAGGCGCCTTCAATTCATCGCGGATGCGGGCGATGAGCACCTTCACCGGATGTTCCAGCGCCGGCAGGATCTCCGCGACCTTGGGATAGAACTGGTCAAGGGTCAAAATGGCCTTGCTCTTCGAGGCATTGAGGTAGAAGGCGATCTCGCCCGGCGCGGAAAGGGGATGGATCATCGTGGGGATGGCGCCGATGCGGTTGAGGGCGTAGAAAGCGTCCACCGCCTGCGGCGAGTTGGGCATGGCGATGGTCACGCGGTCGCCCTTGCGGATGCCAAAGGCCCACAGCGCCTTGGCCGTGGCCTGTATGCGGGCGAGGAAGGTGCGGTAATCGGTCTTCTTGCCCATGAACTCATAGGCGATGTTGCCGGGATAGCGCCGCGCGCTGTCCTCGATCATTTCGTACATGGTCTTTTCCGGGTAGTCGATGGAGTGCGGCGTGTTTCCGTAATACTTCAGCCACGGGGCTTTCAACGCTTCCATGCGCGACCTTCTTTCTCCAAACGCAAACCCAAATGGGCGTATTCAACATTCAAACACGGTCATGCTACCATAAAAACACAAACTTGTCAACTTCGGTCACATTACAGTACGATGAAAAATGCGCGGACATGCGCCGCGCCTTGAACGCAGGTGCGCGCTGTGATATGATATACGCAAAGGAGGTGCGCCCAATGCGCGCGCGGCGTCTGCTCTTTCCCTGCGCCTCGGTAGCGTTCCTGCTCGCGCTCCCCTGCGTGGCGCTTGTTTTCTGGACATCACAGCCGCCCACAGTCGAATTGCCATGGATGCGCTGGGCATTTCTCGCGAGCGCGGCCCTGCTTCTGCTCATGCGACGCCCCACGCTGGGCGTCGTCGTCATCGACGAGAGGGGAGTGTGCGTGCGCACGCCTTTCAAGGGCGCCTTTATCCCCTGGCAGGACGTCCGGCAGGTAGGGAAGCACGAGGGCCTCGTTGCCATCCCGAAGAATCCCGCGCAGAACATCTTCATTTCCCGCGTTCGCCAGCCATGGGCGAAGGATAAGTATCTGCCAAGGCTCTACCGCTGTTTCTGGCGGCGCAAGGACGGGAGATACACCCGGAACGTACTCAACTTCAAAAGTTCGCCCGCGCTGGAAGCGGCCATCCGCCGCTATTGGTCAGGGGAGTGGGTCTACCTGCTGCCCGAAAGCTGGTTTCCCGCCCGGGGAGAGCCTCAGAAGATCGTCGTTCACACAAAGGAGATGTCCGCGGGCGATCTGCCCCTCCGGCCCGCAAAGAAACGGCCTTCGCGCATGTAGCCGCAACTTGACAAATCTGCCGCGAAGCAGCATAATAGGGACAGGACCCGAACGGAGGTGTGCGCATGCGACAGTGCATGGACGCGGACAACCTGCACAGGCGGCTGAAAAAGATCATCGGTCAGGTGCAGGCCATCGACCGCATGGTGGACGAGGACGTGCCCTGCGAGGACGTGCTTTCGCAGATCAACGCCGCCAAGAGCGCCCTGCACCGCGTGGGGCA
>DVGE01000068.1 GCA_018712885.1 Candidatus Pullichristensenella stercoripullorum
CTTTATGTGCAGAAGCGCCGCGCCCGTTTTGCGCGCGTAGACCGCTGCCAGGCGCGCGATGAGCGTTTCCACGTCCACCGCATGCTCGTCAAACAGGCATAACAGCGTGCCTACGCGTTCATTGAAGCGGCACTCCCGCACGCCGGGCAGGGCCAAAACCGCCAGCGTGCAGTCCACGGGCTTTTCGAGCCGCACGCGCAAGCGGCCAGGCAAGGCGCAAAGCACCTCCAGATGCAGAGCGCCGCGCTCGTTTTTCACAGCATTTCCCTCCTCTCTGTCGGCGGGAAGAACATCAGCCGAAGCGAGTTGGCCACCACGAGGATGGTGGACATGTTGTGCAGCAGGGCGCTCATCATCACAGAGATGCCGCTGGCAGCGCCGAGGATGAGGCCGACGGAATTGACGCCCACCACCAGCGCGAAGTTTTCGCGCACGATGCGCATGGTGGCGCGGGAAAGGCGGCGCAATTCGGGGATCATCATCGGGTCGTCGCGGCCGATGACCACGTCGCTGGTCTCGATGGCGATGTCCGTGGACTTGCTGCCCAGGGAAACGCCGACGTCGGCATAGGCCAATGCCGGGGCGTCGTTGATGCCGTCGCCAACCATCACCACGCCGTTGCCCTGCGTCTGCAGCTTGAGCACTGCCTCGGCTTTCTGCTCGGGAAGGAGCTGGGCCTGATAGCCGTCCGCGCCTACCAGCTCGGCCACAGCGCGCGCCTGTGGCTCCATATCGCCGGTAAGCAGTTCGATATCTCCCACGCCGTCGTAGCGCAGGCTGTTGATGGCACGGCGCACGTTCTCGCGCGGCCTGTCCATGGCGTAGAGCGCCGCGATGATGCGCTTGTCCACGCCCACATAGGTCGCAATGGCGCCCTCTATGGGCTTGATGGCTTCTTCCGCGCGCACGCCGTTTTCCGCCATGTAGCGCAGGTTGCCCACGCGCACCACGCGGCCGTCCACTTCCGTGCTGCTGCCGCGCGAGACTTCGGTGACGGTCTCGCCATGGGCGGGGATCTCCGCGCCCAGCTTGCGGCCATAGGCGAGGATGGCGCTCGCCAGCGGGTGCGCGCTGGTCTCCTCGGCAGCCATGGCCAGCGAGAGCGCCGCGCGCTCGTCCATATCGTGCGCGTACATGCGCATGGAGACCACCTGCGGCCTGCCCTCGGTGATGGTGCCGGTCTTGTCGAGCAGCACGGTGTTGGCGTTGCTCATCTGCTCGATGTAAGCGCCGCCCTTGATGAGTACGCCTTTGCGCACCGCCGTGTTGATGGCGGCGGAAAATGCCGTGGCGGTGGAGAGCTTGATGCCGCAGGAATAGTCGATGACCAGCATTTTCAGCGCTTTTTGCGGGTTGCGCGTCACCAGCCACACCGTGAGGCACAGCAGGAAATTGAGCGGCACAAGGTAGTTGGAAAAGCGGTCGGCATAGCGCTGGATGGGCGCTTTTTTCAGTTCGCTCGCCTCCACCATGCCGACGATGCGGGAGACCACGGTCTGGTCGCCCACCTTGGCCACACGGATGCGCAGGTTGCCGCTCTTGACCACCGTGCCCGCGAAGACCTCGTCGCCCGCGGTCTTTTCCGCCGGCTCAAATTCGCCGGTAATGGCGCTCTGGTCAATGACCGCCGCGCCGGAGATGATCGCGCCGTCTATGGCCAGCTTTTCGCCGGTGTGTGCCTCCACCTCGTCGCCCGGCCGGATCCTGTCGATGGGGCAGCGCTCCACGCGGCCGTCGGGCAGCACTTTCCAGGCGTTCTCATCCTCCACGGAGAGCATCTTCTTGATGGAAGAGCGCGTGCGCTCGATGGTGTAAGAAGTCATCATCTCGGCAAGGTCGGAAAGCGCGAGGATCATCAGCGCCGAGTTGGCGTTGCCGAGCAGCAGGCTGGCTACGATGGAGGTCACCGTGAGAAAGTCGGCGTTGGGCCGCAATTCCCGGCGCAGCCCGCGCGCGGCGCCCTTTGCCATCGGCCAGGAAAGCCCCAGGCTGATCAGCGCCTGCACGCTGGTGAACTTGCCAAGCCGCCCCGACCACGGCGCGCCGCGCAGCGCCGTATTGCCCAACAGCAGCGCTCCTGCGTTGACCGCCAAGCGGCGGGCGAGCTGGCGGGTGGACATGCCCGCCTCCGCGTCCTCGCTCGTGGAAGCGCCGTGGCGGGCGCGCATGGCGTCCATGGCAAAGCGGGCGAGTGCCATTTCCGCGTGTTCCTGCGCGGCCTGGGCGTCCAGGCGCTCCGGGTCGTATTCAAGGAGCACGCTTTCGACAGCTGTGTTGACCCGCACGCGGCGCATGCCTCCAAAGCGCGCCAGCGCCTCCGCCAGCGCCCTTCCGTTATCCGGCAGGAAGCGCAGCCCTGTCGCGGTCAGGCGCAACCGGCCCGGCAGGCTGAGGCACACCCTGGCCTTCATCCAATTCTGATTCGATTCCCGTTTCAACATATTACAAGCCTTCTTTTGCGGGAGCTGCGGCGCTCCCTGCCTCCTGGTTTTCCTTCCCGGCGCGCGGCAGCAGCATGGTCAGCCGCCTGCGCGCCAGGTGGACGAGTTCCGCTTCATCCACAGCCTTGGACCAGTCCTTCTCCCGCGCCATGCGCAGGCCCTCTTCCACAACGGCGTCTACCCAGTGCAGGATGGCTGCGGAAGAAGTCATTTGCGCATCATAGAGGATGAGTATGGTACCGATGCGGGCGTTGACGCGTACTTCGCGCACGCCGGCGAGCATGCCCAGTATATCCTCGATGTAATGCAGATATGGCAGCGCTGCCCTGGGCAGCATCTCAAAGCGCCCGAAGCGCAGGCGCAGCCGACCGGGTAGGTCACACTCCACCGATGGTTTCAGGCATAAGCGGATGAAACTATCCCTGACCGACGCCATTGCCTTTGCCTCCCAGTATGTCCGTCGCCCACCAGAGAAGCGTCATCGCTCCCGGCACGCCCGCGCCGCGGCGCGCCATGCGCCCAAGCCCGCCGGCAGCCAAGGCCACACCCGCGAGCGTGCGCGCGTCGAACAGGCCGTCCGTAACTTCGCGGATGCCGCGATCCAAAGCGCCGAAGCCGGTTTTCAATCCCTTGGCGACGCGGCAGGCTGTCGGATGCGCGATCTCCGCATCCAACGCCATCAGGCGTATGACCGCACCCTCGATCACCGCCGCTCCGACCTGCGCTTCGTCATAGCAAATGAGCGCCGTAGCCGTGCGCGGATTGAGCGTTACCGAATGGACTGCGCCGGTAGCTTCCAACGTCTCCTTCATGGTGCGTGCCGCATCTTCTTGTCGGGCAATGGCGGGAATAAACAGGCGCAAACGTCCGGGCAGATGAGAGCGCACTTCAGCCACACCCCGAAAAGAGGGAAGGACGTCCTTTCCCTGCCTGACAAGGCTATATGCAGCGCTTCCCGCCGCTAAAGCAACCCACCAGATGCTTTTCATGATTCCTCCTTGCATACAGAATTAGCTATGGCTAACTTATGGGTTTAGAAACAGTTGAAAGGCTTTTGCCCCTCAACTGCCATTCATTTTAACCTCTAAACTTTATCATTGCCATACGAGTATGGTAAAAATTGTTTGACGCGTGCAAAAAGGTGGAAATGGCAAAATCCGTCTGAATGGCAAATGACTCTAATTTTGATAGAAACCCGTTAGGGGGGTGCAATTACGGTTTGGAGGGGGGTGCATTTCTGATTTTAGGGGGGTGCAGTTCTTTGCCAAAGGAAGAGGAGCGCCTTCATGAAATAATGCGCTAAGGGAAAATAATTTTTTGTTAAAATGCGTATGTTTTTCTCTACATCCCTTGCAAACCAGAAAAAAGCGCGGTATAATATGACCAGAAGAACCGAAATGGTCATATTTAAGGAGGTGCGACCTTGGCTTTTACCGATTACGAGACTGAGCAGCTCCGCAAGGCGTTGCTGAAGGAAACGAGGCGTTGCGCTGTCACGCTGGGGATGAAGAAAACCTCCGTGGATCAGCTGACGAAGGCGGTCGGCATTGCGAAGGGCTCGTTCTATAAATTCTACGAATCCAAGGAAATGCTTTTCTTCACAGTTTTGGAGGGCATCTACGCCGAGCTTTACGAGGTGGCCGACCGCGCGCTGTGTGAATCTGACGGCTTGCCGCCGTCGGAGCGTGCGGCAAAGGCGGTTCTTGCCGTCTGCCGGCGGCTGTCCGATACCGGCGACATGGTCTTCATTGAAAACGATGCGAAGCTGCTTCTGCAGAGACTGCCGGATGACATCAAAAATGTCCATTACCACGATGACGAGACGCACATCCGTCAGCTTCTGGAAAAATATGACCTTGTGCCGAATCGCGGCATCTCTTTGGCTGCCGCCACGGTGCGGGGACTGATCCTCACAGTTTCCCATAAGGAGCAGATTGGAGAACTGTACCCGCAGGTGCTGGAAACGTTAGTGTACGGCGCTTGCAGGGAGCTATTTGAATAAGTCGAAAGGCCGCAGAAATGCGGCTTTTCCAAGGCACAACGGTTAGTGCAATCTAACCGCCCGGATGCACGCGTCGGTTAGGTTAATCTAACATTGAAAGGAATGATAGCGATGCAGGAACACAAGAATTTCTGGGACAAAAAT
>DVGE01000001.1 GCA_018712885.1 Candidatus Pullichristensenella stercoripullorum
CCTCCCGCCCGTCCAGCCCGGCAAGGACGAACATGTTTCCGGCCTTCAGGCGCGCCAGCGTCGGTGCGCAGTGCTTTACCAGCGCGGTTTCCAGCATGACGGCTCCTCCCTTATCTTCGTTAGCCAAAACTAACTCACGCGCCGAAAAAATGCCCCCATGGCGCGGGGCGGGCCTGCGCTCGTGGCAAAGCGCGGTCGCCCCACGCGGTGGTGAGAACACAGTGCGGACGAACATCCGCCGCGCCCCGCGCCTCCACCTTCCCCGCACGGTGGACGCACTTTGTTAGACATAACTAACGGACGCAGTTCCATTATAGCCAAACCGCGCCTCCCTGTCAAGGCGCGCGGCGATTTTTTACGGTTTAGCGGGGGCGACAGCGGGCCTTTCCTCACAGAAGCGCCAGCACCACGGCGTTGTGGACCTCCATGCCCTTTTCCGTCAGAAACACACGGCCGTCCGCGATCTCCAGCAGCCCCGCCCGGCGCAGTTCTTCCAAAACCTTTTCGCGCCCGGAAGCGAAGTCCTCGCCAAAGTCTTCCCGCCAGTTTTCCAGCGACAGCCCTTCGCCCGTGCGCGTTGCGAGCATCACCGTCTCCTCGCGCGCCGCTTTGCCGTCCACGCGCTCGCGCTCCAGCCCCCGCGCCCCGCGCAGGTAGCCCTCCAGATCGGAGGCGTTGCGGAAGCGCTCGCCGCCAAAGAACGAGTGCGCCGCGCAGCCAAAGCCCAGATATTCCCCCCGCCGCCAGTAGACGAGGTTGTGGCGGCAGGCAAAGCCGCGCCGGGCGTAGTTGGAAATTTCATAGCGCGCAAACCCCGCCGCCGCCAGCGCGCGCGTACACCGCCGCTGCATGGCAAGCACGTCTTCCTCGTCCGGCAGTTCCCCCTCGCGCGCCGCCATGGGCGTGCCCGCCTCGACGATGAGGGCGTAGGCGGAGATGTGCGTGAGCGGCAGGGAGAGCGCCGTCTTCAGCGTCGCCTCCCACGCGCCCATCGTCTGCCCCGGCAGGCCGTACATCAGGTCGATACCGATGTTTGCAAACCCCGCCGCCTTTGCCATGCGCACGGCTTCCACGGCCTCCCCCGGCGCGTGGATGCGGCCAATGTCCTTCAGCAGGCGCGCGTCGAAGCTCTGCACGCCGATGGACAGCCGGTCAACGCCCATCTCCCGGTAGGCGCGCAGTTTCTCCATCGTCAGCGTGCCGGGGTTGGCTTCCAGAGACACCTCCGCCCCCGGCGCGAAACAAAACGCCTCCCGCGCCGCCGCCAGCGCTCCGGCGATGTATGTTTCCGGCACCAGCGAGGGCGTGCCGCCGCCGAAGAACACCGTCTCCACGCGGTGCAAGCCGTCCTTCGCGGCGCGGATCTCCTCGCAGAGCGCGGCAAAGTACGTCTCCCACGCCGCTTCCTTTCCCGGATAGGAAGCAAAGTCGCAGTAGGCGCACTTGGACTTGCAGAACGGTATGTGGATGTAGAGGGAAAGGGGCGCGGGGCCTCTCATGCGTCCAGCCGCTCCCACGTCAGGCCGGTCTTTTTCTGCATGAACCGCTCAAATTCGCCCGCGTCGCCCCCGGTGATGCTCGCCTTGTCCAGCGGCGCACCCATGGAGGGGGCGGTGAAGAGCACGTAGTGGCTGCCCGCGTCCACCAGCCGCGTCAGCGCCGTGTAGAAGGCGCGCATCTCGATATCCGGCTCCGCAAGGCAAATGCCCTCCTCCGTGCAGCGCGCGTCCTGCGCAAGGCCCAGCGGGCAGCTCTTGCGCGTGATCCGCGCCATCAGCTCCGCGTAGTTCCCGCCGTGCACCTTCGCCCAGCGGACGATGAAAAATCCCAACCCCAGCAGAAAGACTACGCCCAAAGGGTCGCGGAAGATGGGCGCTTCATCGCGCACGGCGGCGTAGACATAGTAGGCCAGATAGATCGCGCACAACAGCGCGCACAGCAGCGCGCCGCGCCGCGTCTTGCGGGCGTTGCGGGCCACGCCGGCGGATGCGCGGCTCATCGCCCGGCAGGTCTCAAGGTCGTCCAATCGCGTGTGAAAGGCAAATTCCATGTCGTTCCCTCCTCAGCGCGCGTTTTCCAGCGTCAGGCCGGTCTTTTCGCGGATGAAGGCGCAAAAGGCCGCCGCGTCGCCGCCGGCGATGCTCTCCGGCGTGAAGATGAGCGCCTGCTGCGCCCGGTAAAAGAGCAGGTAGCGCCCCTGACAGCGCGCAAAGCGGCGGAAGGCTCCGTAGGCATAGCGCGTCGAGCCGTACTCGTTGCGCGCCTCCACGGCATCCTCGCCAAAGGCGACCGCCAGCTCCGCCCCGCGCGTGCGGCGGCCCCAATAGATGGGCTTTGCCCAGACCCGTTCCAGAAACAGCAGTTCCAGCACGCCGACGGTCGCCAGCGCCAGGGCCAGCACCATCCCGGCCCAACCCATGCCCGGCGCGTAGGAAAGCCCCCAGCAGAGCGCCGCCGCGCAGAGCATGGTGAGCCCTACCCTCCGCGCCGAGGGCTTCTGCACGATGTGCAAAAGCGCCCGCGCCGCGCGCGCGTCCCACACCTGCTTGGCGGTGAACCTCGCCTCCATGCCGCTCCCTCCCGTCAGTCCATCTTCAAAACGGCCATAAACGCCTCGCTGGGCACGGATACGCTGCCCACCTGGCGCATGCGCTTCTTGCCCTCCTTCTGCTTTTCCAAGAGCTTCTTCTTGCGGGTGATGTCGCCGCCGTAGCACTTGGCCAGCACGTCCTTGCGCAGCGCCTTGACTGTCTCGCGGGCGATGACCTTGCCGCCGATGGCCGCCTGGATGGGGATCTCGAACAGCTGGCGGGGGATGGCGTCCTTGAGTTTTTCGGCGATGGAGCGCCCGCGGGCGTAGGCGCGGTCGCGGTGGACGATGATGGAGAGCGCGTCGCACTGTTCGCCGTTTAGGAGCATGTCCAGCTTGACAAGGTCGCTCTTCTGGTAGCCCTTTAATTCATAGTCGAACGAGGCGTAGCCCCGCGTGCGGCTCTTGAGTTGGTCGAAAAAGTCGTAGATGACCTCGTTGAGCGGCAGGTCGTAGTTGAGCAGCACGCGGCCGCCCTCGATGTATTTCATGTCGCGGAACACGCCGCGCTTGTCCTGACACAGTTCCATGATCGCACCCACGTAGTCCTGCGGGGTGATGACCTGCGCGTCCACAAACGGCTCTTCCATCCAGTCGATCTCCTGCACGGGGGGCAGGTTGGTGGGGTTGTCGATCATCTCCACCTCGCCGTTGGTCCTGACCACCTTGTAAACGACGCTCGGCGCGGTGGTCACGAGGTCCAGGTCGAACTCGCGCTCCAGGCGTTCCTGGATGATTTCCATGTGCAGAAGCCCCAAAAAGCCGCAGCGGAAGCCGTAGCCAAGGGCCACGGAAGTCTCCGGCTCGAAGGAGAGGGCGGCGTCGTTTAAGCGCAATTTGGCCAGCGCGTCGCGCAAAGTCTCGTAGTCCGCGCCGTCGGCGGGGTAGATGCCGCAGTAGACCATCGGCAGCACCGGCTTGTAGCCCGGCAGAGGCTCCTTCGCCGGCTTGTCCGCGTTGGTGATGGTGTCGCCCACGCGGATGTCGGCGATGTCCTTGATGGAGGCGGCGATGTAGCCCACCTCGCCCGCCGAGAGCGACTCCGTGGGCAGATAGCCCGCCGGCAGAAACGCCCCCACTTCGGTCACTTCAAACTCGCGCCCGCCCGCCATCATGCGGATGCGGTCGCCCACCTTGACGCTGCCCGCCTTGACGCGCACGGAGGAAATGGCGCCGCGGTAGTTGTCGTAATAGGAATCGAAGATCAGCGCCTGCAAAGGCGCGTCCACGTCGCCCGTGGGCGCGGGCACCTTCTGCACGATGGCTTCCAACACGTCCTCGATGCCGATGCCCTGCTTGGCCGAGACCAAGGGGCAGCCCTCGGTGTCCAGCCCGATCTCGTCCTCGATCTCGTGCCTCACCACGTCCGGCTGGGCGCTGGGCAGGTCGATCTTGTTGATGACGGGGATGATCTCCAGATCGTGATCCAGCGCCATGTAGACGTTGGCCAGCGTCTGCGCCTCGATGCCCTGGCTGGCGTCCACCACCAGCACCGCGCCCTCGCAGGCGGCCAGCGCGCGGCTGACCTCGTAGGTGAAGTCCACGTGGCCGGGGGTGTCGATGAGGTTTAACTCGTACTGCCGCCCGTCCTTGGCCGCATAGGGCAGGCGCACGGCCTTGGACTTGATGGTGATGCCGCGTTCGCGCTCCAGTTCCATGGAATCGAGCACCTGGTCGGTCATATCCCGAAGCTGCATAACGCCGGTCTTTTCCAGCAGGCGGTCGGCCAGCGTGGATTTGCCGTGGTCGATGTGGGCGATGATGCAGAAATTGCGAATTTTGCCTTGGTCAAATGTGGACACGTTCGTCCCTCCATGCAGAAAATGGCCTATACCTTCAGCTTCCATGATAGCGCATCCATGCAAAAAATGCAAGCGTGCCGTGCACTGTAGCAAC
>DVGE01000069.1 GCA_018712885.1 Candidatus Pullichristensenella stercoripullorum
CTTCAGGTCCAGCGCGCCCAGGGGCTCGTCCAGCAAAAGCACCTCCGGCTCGTTGACCAGCGCGCGGGCGATGGCGATGCGCTGCTGCTGGCCGCCGGAAAGGGCCTCCACGGAGCGCTTTTCGTAGCCCTCCATCTTGACCAGGCGCAGCATGCGCTCCACGCGCTCGGCGATCTCCGCCTTGGGCAGTTTGCGCAGTTTGAGGCCGAAGGCGATGTTGTCAAAGACGTTCAGGTGGGTAAAGAGGGCGTATTTCTGAAAGACGGTGTTCACGCGGCGGCGGTAGGGCGGCACGTCGGTGATGTCCTTGTCCTCAAAGATGACGCTGCCCTCGGTGGGCATCTCAAAGCCGCCGATGATGCGCAGCATGGTGGTCTTGCCGCACCCCGAGGGGCCGAGCAGCGTGACGAATTCCCGCTTGCGGATGTAGAGGTCGATATTATGAAGCACCTGCGTGTCGCCAAAGCTCTTGGACACGCCGCGAAGCTCGATCAGGCGCTGCTCATCGTACATGGCGCTCATCCTCCATGGTAAGTGTTTTCAGAACGAGGGGGGCGTGGAGACCCACAAGACGCGGCAGGCGGACTTGCCGGCGTTGACCAGCTTGTGGGGGGCGGTGGGCTTGAAATAGAAGCTCTCGTCCTTGCGGGCGCGCTCCACGCGGTCGCCGATGACGATGCGCACCGAGCCGGAGAGCACGTAGCCGAATTCCTCGCCCTCGTGGGGGTCGTCCTCGCCGCTCTCCCCGCCGGGGCCGAGCTCCAGAAGGATGGGCTCCATGCGGTTCTTCTGCGCCGAGGGCACCAGCCACCGGATGCAGCCCTTGAGGACCTCTTCATCTTCCTTGACGGAGACGTCCTTTTCGCCAAAGACCAGTTTTTCATCGCCCGCTTCGCTGAAAAAGGTCTTAAGGTCCGTGCCCAGCGATTCGAGGATGTCCACCAACGTGGCGATGGAGGGCGAAGTGAGATCGCGCTCCACAAGCGATATGAAGCCCTTGGAGAGCTCGCAGCGGTCGGCCAGTTCTTCCTGCGTCAGCCCGCGCTGCAGGCGCAGGCGGCGGATGCGGTCGCCAATGTCCATAAGCGGCCCTCCCTTCTTACGCGGTTTATCATTACTAAACTGCAAAGCGATTTATATTAAACCACCGCGCGCCCCGTTTGTCAATATAGCATGCGTTAATTTTTCTATGATATTGTGACTGAAAGTTTAGTAAAACAAAACCGCTTTCCCGCCCCGGCGGGCGCTCCGGAGGCGATGGGGGCAATTTTCTTCCATGTTAATTCTTGATGAAACCATTGACGAAGGGCGGGTGTTATGCTACACTAACAACTGGCCGGTGGCGGGCGTTGCGCCGCCGCTTTTCCGGCCTCGTGGTTAGACGAAACTAATACTTGGGAGGGAGGAACGATGATGCCTCTGGGAATGGCGAGCGTCGGCGACACCAACACCATCGTCAAGATCACCGGTCGGGACGAGGTGCGGCAACACCTGGCGGAGCTGGGGTTCGTCGTCGGCGAAAAGGTGACTGTGGTCAGTCAGATGGGCGGCAACATGATCCTTTCCATCAAGGATAGCCGCGTCGCACTGGACAGGACCATGGCCATGCGCATCATGGTGTAACGACCATCAGAAAGGAAGAGACGTATGAAGACGCTCAGGGATGTGAAGATCGGGCAGACCGCCGTCATCAGGCGCCTGCACGGCGAAGGCGCGCTCAAGCGGCGCATCATGGACATGGGGCTGACGAAAGGCACCGAGGTGTATGTGCGCAAGGTGGCTCCGCTGGGCGACCCGCTGGAGCTTACCGTGCGCGGCTACGAATTGAGCGTGCGCAAGGGCGACGCGGAACTGATCGAAGTGGAGTGACGGCTTTTTGCACGTCTGCAAGTTAGATGTTGCTAACTTTTGAAGGAGGGAACGAGAATGGCCATCAAAATTGCCCTGGCGGGCAACCCGAACTGCGGCAAGACGACCATGTTCAACGACCTGACGGGTCTGAACCAGTTCGTGGGCAACTGGCCGGGCGTCACCGTTGAAAAAAAGGAAGGGCGTCTCAAGGGCGCGGACGACGTGATCATCCAGGACCTGCCGGGCATTTACAGCCTTTCGCCCTACACGCTGGAGGAAGTCGTCGCGCGCGGCTATCTGGTAAATGAGAAGCCGGACGCCATCCTCAACATCGTGGACGCGACGAACATCGAGCGCAACCTCTACCTGACCACGCAGCTGGCGGAGCTGGGCATCCCCATGGTCATCGCCCTGAACATGATCGACGTCACGCGCAAGAACGGCGACGTCATCCAACTGCGCAAATTGGGCGAGGCGCTGGGCTGCGAAGTGGTGGAGACCTCGGCGCTCAAGGGCGTGGGCAGCCAGGAAGTGGCGAAAAAGGCCGCGGAACTGGGCAGAAAGGGCGGCCACCGCGAGCCGCCGCACGTGTTCGCCGGCAGCGTGGAACACGCGCTTGCGCACATTGAAGACCTCATCACCCACAAGGATGGGCAGGAGCCTATACACCACCATCACGCGGACGGGAGCAGACACGAAGGCTCCATCGTCGAACCCCATCTGGCGCGCTGGTACGCCATCAAGCTCTTTGAGCGCGACGAGAAGGTGCAAAAGGAGCTGAACTTGCCGGGGGGCATTCAGGACGCCATCGAAAAGGCCATCCGCGATTGCGAAAACGAGATGGATGACGACGCCGAGTCCATCATCACCAACCAGCGCTACGCCTACATAAGCAAGCTGGTGGCGACCTGCGTCAAAAAGGGCAAGCCCAAGGGCTCTTTGACCACCTCGGACAAGATCGACCGCATCGTCACCAACCGCTGGCTGGGTCTTCCCATCTTCGTGGTCATCATGTGGTTTGTCTACTGGGTGTCCATCCAGACCATCGGCGACATCGTGACGAGCTTTACCAACGATGTGTTCGTCGGCGAATGGATACAAGCCCCGGTGATGGCGTGGCTGGAGAGCATCGGCACCGCGGGCTGGCTGGTGGGCCTCATCGGCGACGGCATCATCGGCGGCGTGGGCGCGGTCATCGGCTTTGTGCCGCAGATGCTCATCCTCTTTATCATGCTGGGCATACTGGAAGACGTGGGCTACATGGCGCGCGTGGCGTTCATCATGGACCGCATCTTCCGCAAGTTCGGCCTCTCGGGCAAGAGCTTCATCCCCATGCTGATCGGCTCGGGCTGCGGCGTGCCGGGCGTGATGGCTTCGCGCACCATCGAGCAGGACCGCGACCGCAAGATGACCATCATGACCACCACGTTCATCCCCTGCGGCGCGAAGATGCCCATCGTCGGCCTGATCGCGGGCGCGCTGTTTGGCAACTCCGGCTGGGTGTCCACGGGCGCGTACTTCATCGGCGTGGCGGCGGTCATCGTCAGCGGCATCATGCTGAAAAAGACGAAGATGTTCGCCGGAGACCCCGCGCCCTTCGTCATGGAACTGCCCGCCTACCACGCGCCGGTGGCCGGCAACGTTCTGCGCAGCATGTGGGAGCGCGGCTGGTCGTTCATCAAGCGCGCCGGCACGGTCATCCTCATCTCCAGCATCTTCATCTGGTTCACTTCCAGCTACGGCTGGGCACCCGCGCCGGTGGAACCTGCCGCTGCTGAAACGGAAGCGGCGCAGACGGAAGTGAGCGCGGAGGAACTGAACGCGGCCGCCGAGGCCGCCATCGCCGAGGCCGAAGGCCCCGTGGTGTTCGGCGCGGTGGAGAACTCCGACCAGTCCATCCTCGGCAAGATCGGCGGCGCGGTCGCGCCCGTATTCGAGCCGTTGGGCTTTGGCAACTGGCAGTCCACCGTGGCCACGGTGATGGGTCTGGTGGCCAAGGAAGAAGTGGTCGGCGTGTTCGGCGTACTCTACGGCGTCACCGACGAAGAGGGCGAGGACGCGGCCATGGGCATCGTCGAGGACGAAGATATGAGCAACGAGGAAAAGAGCGCGGCGCTCTCCCCCATCGCC
>DVGE01000070.1 GCA_018712885.1 Candidatus Pullichristensenella stercoripullorum
CACGTGTTCCTC
Organism: Candidatus Pullichristensenella stercoripullorum; assembly: GCA_018712885.1. Lineage (GTDB taxonomy): Bacteria > Bacillota > Clostridia > Christensenellales > Aristaeellaceae > Pullichristensenella > Pullichristensenella stercoripullorum. The sequence continues at coordinate 13 of DVGE01000070.1, forward strand.
GACGAGGCGCACGCACATGCCGGTGGTCTCGTGGGTGCCGGTGCCAAAGGCCATGCCGGGGTCAAGTTCGATGATGTGGTCGCCTGCCTGCGCTTCGTATTCGCACCAGCTCGGCTTGACGACCATGTGCTTACCCAGACGGATGGGGGTGAAGTCCTTTTTCCAGCTCTCCGCCCAGTCCTCCTCGTCCACGGTATTGGTCAGCACTTCCAGCTTGCCGAGGTCAAAGGGCAGGTTTTGCGCGCGCAGGCCGGAAAGCCCCTCGCGGATGGCGGCCATGGCGCTTTCCAGATGCTCGTCCACGGGATAATAGCCGGTGACGCGCACATCGTCGCCGATGCGCTCGGCGATGGCTTCGTCGATGATGTCCCACTGGCCCTCGGGCCGCTGATTGGCGTAAACGTCGTTCTTATCCTCGATCATCACGCCCTTGCTGCCGGCCTGTTCGAGGATGGCGGAGACCATCTCCGAACCCTGCGTGGTGGTCAGCACCGTTACTTCCGTCCACTGCATTTAGGAATTTCCTCCAAACGCTTCCTTGACGCGGTCAAAGAAGGATTTTTTCTGCTCGTATTCCTGACCGGTGACGGTGCCGTCGAACTGGCGCAGGAGGTTTTTCTGCTTCTCGGAAAGGCGCTTGGGGATCTCCACCGTGACGGTCACGTAGAGGTCGCCTTTGCCGTTGCCGCGCAGCGAGGGGATGCCCTGTCCGCGGATGCGGAAGGTCTGACCCGGCTGTGTGCCCTCGGGGAAGCGGTACTTGACGGGCTTTTCCAGCGTGGGCACGTCGGCCTCGCAGCCCAGCGCCGCCTGCGTGAAGGTGAGCGGCATTTCCAGATAGAGGTCGGTGCCGTTGCGCTTGAAGAGGCGGTGCGGGCGCACGGTGACGACGATGAGAAGGTCGCCGGCCTCGCCGCCGCGCTCGCCCGGCTCGCCCTGACCGCGGATGGTGACGATCTGGCCGTTGTCGATGCCGGCGGGGATGCGCACGGTGCGGCGCTTGGAGGTGCGCACTTTGCCGCGCCCGTTGCACTTGGGGCAGGGATCGGAAATGATCTTGCCCGAGCCCTTGCAGTTCGGACAGGTGCGCACGTTCTGGATGGCGCCAAAGGGCGTGTTGGAGGTGGTGCGCACCTGACCTGTGCCGTTGCAGGTGGGGCAGGTCTTGGGCTGCGTGCCGGGCTTGGCGCCGGTGCCGTGGCAGTTTTCGCAGGGTTCGTCGCGCACGAGGTTGATCTCCTTGTCGCAGCCTTTGGCCGCTTCTTCAAAGGAGATGGTCATATCGTAGCGCAGATCCGCGCCAGGCACGGGACCCTGCTCGCGCCGCCCCCGACCGCCGCCGAAACCGCCGCCGAAAAACGACGAGAATATATCTTCCACATCAAAGCCGCCGAAACCGCCGAAGCCGGAGAAATCTCCGTAACCGGCGCCGCCCGCGCCCGGCTGCTGATGGCCGAAGCGATCGTACTGGGCGCGCTTCTGGGGGTCGGAGAGTACCTGATAGGCCTCATTGACCTCCTTGAATTTTTCCTCGGCGTCTTTGTCGCCCGGGTTGACGTCCGGGTGCAGTTTCTTGGCCAGTTTGCGGTACGCCGCCTTGATGGCGGCCTCGTCGGCCGTGCGCTCGACGCCGAGCACCTCATAATAGTCGCGTTTTGCCAAGGGTTTCCCCTCCTCTATGTGAACGGCCCGAAGGCGGAGGCGATACCGCCTCCGCCCCGGAGCCTTAGCTTCTTACCGTCCCGGACAGGCTCCGGGGCGCGTTTCGCCTCGCGGCGAGATCACTTGTTGTCGGTAAAGTCGCTCTCGACGGTGCCGTCGTCGTTGGCGCCTCCGGCGGTGTAGCCGCCCTGCGCGCCGTTCGGGTCGCCGCCCTGCGGGTTCTGCTGCTGGTAGACCTTGCCGAAGATGGCGTAGGTGGCCTGCGAGAAGGCGTCCATGGCGGACTTGATCTGCGCGGCATCGTTGCTCTCGCGCACCTTCTTGAAGTTGCCCAGTTCCTCTTCCAGCTTGGCCTTGTCGGCGGGATCGAGCTTGCCTTCCATTTCCTTCATGGTGCGCTCGGTCTGGTAGATGAGCTGGTCGGCGCGGTTGATGGTCTCGACCTCGTCCTTCTTCTTCTTGTCCTCGGCGGCGTACTGCTCGGCCTCGTGAACGGCCTTCTTGATCTCTTCCTCGGACATGTTGGAAGAAGCGGTGATAGAGATGGACTGCTCGCGGCCGGTGCCCAGATCCTTGGCGGAGACGTGGACGATGCCGTTGGCGTCGATATCGAAGGTCACTTCGATCTGCGGCACGCCGCGCGGCGCGGGCGCGATGCCGGTGAGCTGGAAGCGGCCCAGCGTCTTGTTATAGGCGGCCATTTCGCGCTCGCCCTGCAGCACGTGGACTTCGACGGAGGTCTGGCCGTCCGCGGCGGTGGAGAAGATCTGCGTCTGCTTGACCGGGATGGTGGTGTTGCGCTCGATGAGCTTGGTGAACACGCCGCCCATGGTCTCGATGCCCAGAGACAGCGGGGTGACGTCCAACAGCACGACGTCTTTGACGTCGCCGCCGAGCACGCCAGCCTGGATGGCCGCGCCGATGGCCACGCACTCGTCCGGGTTGATGCCCTTGTAGGGCTCCTTGCCGGTGACGCGCTGCACGGCTTCCTGCACGGCGGGGATACGGGTGGAACCGCCCACGAGGATGACCTTGTCGATGTCCTTGGCAGTGACGCCGGCGTCCTTCATGGCCTGATTGAGCGGGCCGATGGTCTTGTCGACCAGATCCTGCGTCAGTTCGTTGAACTTGGCACGGGAGATGGTAACGTCCAGATGCTTGGGGCCGGTGGCGTCCGCGGTGATGAACGGCAGGTTGACGTTGACGCTCATCAGACCGGACAGCTCGATCTTGGCCTTTTCCGCGGCTTCCTTCAAGCGCTGCAGGGCCATGCGGTCCTTGCGCAGGTCGATGCCGTTTTCCTTCTGGAACTCGGAAGCGATGTAGTCGATCAGGCGGTTGTCGAAATCGTCGCCGCCCAGATGGGTGTCGCCGCCGGTGGCCAGCACTTCAAACACGCCGTCGCCGACTTCCATGAGGCTGACGTCGAACGTGCCGCCGCCCAGGTCGTAAACGAGGATCTTGTGGGCGTCGCCCTTGTCGAGGCCGTAGGCCAGCGCCGCGGCGGTCGGCTCGTTGATGATGCGCTCGACCTCGAGGCCGGCGATGCGGCCCGCGTCCTTGGTGGCCTGACGCTGGGAGTCGGAGAAGTACGCCGGTACGGTGATGACGGCCTTATCGACCTTTTCGCCAAGATAGCTTTCCGCGTCAGCCTTGAGCTTCTGCAGGATCATGGCCGAAA
>DVGE01000071.1 GCA_018712885.1 Candidatus Pullichristensenella stercoripullorum
TGTTCGGCTCAAAGATGTTCTCGATCAGCGGCGCGGAGATCTCGCCGTCGATGACGGTGCCGGAGTCGATGACGTCCGCCAGCCCCGTGTGCCGCTCAAAGACGATCAGGGCGCCGATGCGCTTGCGCGACATGTTGTTCAGCGCCCGCACGACCTCCTGCACCAGCTTGTCCACATCCCGCAAACGCTGCTTGCGCGCGGAGGTGAACATGTGGCGCGACCAGTTCGAGCGGCCCAACTGCTCCAAGCCGCGGCGCAGTTCCGGCTGGAACATGATCACCAGCACCAGCAGCCCCATGCTGATGACCTGCTGCAACAGCCAGTTGAGGGCGTTGAGCTGCAAGGCGTCCGACACCCAGGCAAACACCAGCACCACGGCGATGCCCTTGAACACGGCGCTGGCCCGCGTATGGATGAGCAGTTTGATGATGTAGTAGATGAGCACCGTCATGATCGCCACGTCGAACACGTTGCGCCAGTCCGGTTGCAAAAAGAGGTTGGTGAACAGAGCGCCCGCATCCCGAAGAAAAGAGCTGATCTGCGCCATGAACATACCTCCCTCGTCGATCGCTGTCCTTATGCACTATTATAATACAAAATCGCCGCGATGCCAAAGTATTTTTCGCAAAAGTCCAGTTTTTTTCGAACCATTGCGCGCGATGGGCCGTTTCCCCAAAAATATTCCCACCGGGCGAAAAAAACCATGCCTTGCGCTTTGACGCAGAGAATGGTATAATCGTTCCATAAACGGGGGGAAGATCCGCCCCAAGACCCTGGGAGGCCGGCATTGCAACATCACTTTTACGCTTACATGGCGCGCATGAAGCTCATCAAGCGCTGGGGCCTGCGCCACAACACGCGCGAGGAGAACGATCAGGAACATTCCCTGCAGGTGGCGATGATCGCTCACGCACTGGCCGTGTATAAAAACCGCCGCTACGGGGGAAACGTGGACGTGGAGAAAGTGCTGCTCTACGCCCTCTACCACGAGGCCGCCGAGGTCATCACCGGGGATCTCGCCTCGCCGATCAAGTACTTCAACCCCGGCATCCGCGACGCTTACAAGGCCATTGAGCGCATGGCCTCGGAAAAACTGCTGGATTACCTGCCCGAGGATTTTCAGGAAGATTTCCGCGCGCTGCTTTTCCCCGATGAGGAAAGCTGCGAATGGCGCATCGTCAAGGCGGCTGACCGCATCAGCGCCTACGTCAAGTGCCTGGAGGAGTACGGCTTTGGCAACCGCGAGTTTCTCACCGCGCAGGAGAACATCCGCGCCTCCGTCTCGCAGATGAACATGCCCGAGGCGGAGGACTTCATGCGGGAATTCGCGCCGAGCTTCATGCTGCCGCTCGACGCTTTGAACTAAAAGGAGGAGATACCCATGTACCGCAAGCTGAAGGAGCGCGTCTACGAAGCCAATATGGAACTGTTCCGCCGCAAGCTGATCGTCTACACCTGGGGCAACGTGTCCGAGGTGGACCGCGAAAAGGGCGTCATGGCCATCAAGCCCAGCGGCGTGCCTTACGAGGACCTGAAGCCGGAGATGATGGTCATCCAGTCGCTGGAAACGGGCGAGGTGCTCTCCGAGGGCTACCGCCCCTCCACGGACGCGCCCACGCATCTGGCCATCTACCGCGCCTTTGAGGAAGTCGGCGGCATGGTGCACACCCACTCCACCTGCGCCACCGCCTGGGCGCAGGCCGGCCTTGCCATCCCCTGCATGGGCACCACCCACGCCGACTACTTCCACGGCGACATCCCCGTCACCCGCTTTTTGACTCCCGAGGAGACCGAGGAGGACTACGAGGGCAACACCGGCAAGGTCATCATCGAGGCCTTCCAGGGCAGGAACCCCATGCACACCCCCGGCGTGCTGGCCAACGGCCACGGCCCCTTCACCTGGGGCAAGAACGGCGCGGACGCCGTCTACAACGCCGTGGTGCTGGAGGAACTGTCCAAAATGGCGCTGATGACGCGCGCGCTCAATCCCGCCGCCGGCGCGCTGCCCAAGCATATCAGCGACAAGCACTTTTTGCGCAAGCATGGCCCCAACGCCTATTATGGGCAGAATTAGGGCGCGCCCGGGCAAAAGCTAACCTGTTTTTGACAACTTGCGCCCTTTGGTTTTGGTCGATTGCGCATGTTGCTTGAGAATCCGCCCATATGCGTTGGATGTGTCGGGAACCTGCTGTAAAAGCGGGTTCCCATTTTTGCGCGCTCGGCAAAGGGGCGAAAGCGTCCCCGGGCATTTTGGCGATTGCGCGAATGGCGCGCCGGTTACAGATTTGTTATAATAAAAGGACACTAGGGTACCGTCCCGACCGATGTGTAAAGGAGGTCAGAACGCATGGCAAGCCTGTCGCTGCGCAATATCTGGAAAGTCTATCCGGGCGACGTCACCGCCGTCAAGGACTTCAACCTGGAGATCGAGGACAAGGAATTCGTGGTGCTCGTCGGGCCTTCGGGCTGCGGAAAATCCACCACGCTGCGCATGGTCGCCGGCCTGGAGGAGATCACCAAGGGCGAATTGTATATCGACGGCAAGCTGGTCAACAACGTGCTGCCCAAGGACCGTGACATCGCCATGGTCTTCCAGAGCTACGCCCTCTATCCGCACATGACCGTGTACAACAACATGGCCTTTGCCCTCAAATTGCGCAAGACGCCCAAGGCGGAGATCGACCGCCGCGTGCGCGAGGCGGCGCAGATCCTCGGCATCGAGCCGCTCCTCAACCGCAAGCCCGCCGCGCTCTCCGGCGGCCAGCGCCAGCGCGTGGCCCTGGGCCGCGCCATCGTGCGCGAGCCGAAGGTATTTTTGATGGACGAGCCTCTGTCAAACCTGGACGCCAAACTGCGCGTGCAGATGCGCACGGAGATCACCAAGCTCCACAAGCGCCTCCAGACCACCTTCATCTACGTCACCCACGACCAGACCGAGGCCATGACCATGGGCA
>DVGE01000072.1 GCA_018712885.1 Candidatus Pullichristensenella stercoripullorum
AGGATGTTGACAAAGTCAACAGACTGGCAGAGCGTTGAGAAAGCCCGCAAGCAAGGAAATTTTGCCAGCGGCAAAATTTGTCGCCGAAGGCGACTGGATTTGACGATCCCGAAGGGCTCGGCAAATCCACCGCCGGAAGCAAAAATTGCCTCCGATTTTTATTTTGTCGGGGCAATTTTTGCGGTTGTGGGCTTTGTCAGCGCTCTGAGCGCCCCGCCCGGGTGGGCGGGGCGCAGCTTCGCGCGGTCACGGGAAAATGCCCCGCAGCTTCTTCGCCCCCACCACGCGCTTGAGGGCGGACATGTACGCGCCCATGCGCAGGGAGGCGCGCTTTTCCTCCGCCAGCGCCCACACCTCGTCAAAGGCGTGGCGCATGGTGCGCTCGAGCATGTCGTTTACGTAGTCCTCCTCCCAGCGGAAGGACTGCAGGTTCTGCACCCACTCGAAATAGCTGACCACCACGCCGCCGGCGTTGGCGAGTATGTCCGGCACCACGGTGACGCCGTTCGCCTCGAGGATCTCGTCCGCCGCCGGGGTGATGGGGCCGTTCGCGCCCTCGATGATGAATTTGGCGCTCACGTTTCCGGCGTTGGATCTGGAGATGGCGTTCTCCAGCGCCGCAGGCACGAGGATCTCCGCGCCGCAGGCGAGGAGCCCATCGTTGTCGATGCGCTCAAAATCGCCGTCGGGCAGCTCGGCGAGCGTCCTGCGCGCGGCGAAGTGGGGGCGCAGTTCTTCCATGGGCAGGCCGTTTTCGTTGTAGATGCCGCCGGAAATATCCGAAATGGCGACCACCTTCGCGCCCTCGCGGTGGAGAAGGTACGCCGCCACGCTGCCGACGTTGCCCATGCCCTGCACGGCCACGGTGACGCCCCGCAGGGAGCGGCCGAGCTTTTCCATCAGCATGCGGGCGCAGAGCATCACGCCGCGGCCGGTGGCCTCGCTTCGCCCCAGCGAGCCGCCCACCTCGATGGGCTTGCCCGTGACCACGCCCGGCACGGCGTAGCCCTTCTGCATGGAATAGGTGTCCATGATCCAGCCCATGATCTCCGGCGTGGTGTTGACGTCCGGGGCGGGGATGTCGCGCTCCGGGCCGATGATGGGCATGATCATGGCCACGAAGCGGCGCGTGAGGCGCTCCAATTCGCCCTTGCTCAGCGTTCGCGGGTCCACCTGGATGCCGCCCTTGGCCCCGCCGTAGGGGATGTTGACCACGGCGCACTTCATCGTCATCCACGCCGCCAGCGCCTTGACCTCGTCCTCGTCCACATCCTGATGGTAGCGGATGCCGCCCTTGCACGGCCCGCGCGAGGACGAGTGCTGCACGCGGAAGCCCTCGAACACGCGCACCTCGCCGTTGTCCATGCGGATGGGCAGCGAGACCCGCAAAGAGCGCTCGGGATATTTTAAAATAATATAGTCGTTCTGCGTCAGTCCCAACAGTTCGGCCGCCTTGTCCAGCACCGCCTTGTAGTTGTCGAAGGGGTTGTGTTTCCTGGGCATGAAGCATCCTCCTTGCCTGCTCGTGACCGTGTGTTTTGCGCGTCTTGCCGGATTTTTTAAGAACAGGTTCCCGGCGCTTGCAGTATAGCATATTTTCATCCATCACGCAATATATTTTGAAGGAAAAAATGCAAAATATTTTAGCGCAAGCGTTTTCCTCTTGCAAAATGCCGCAAATTTTACTATAATGGAGGGCGGAACGCTGATTATTGGGAGGATATATTATGACGGAGTTTATTACTGGCCTCAATTCCCTGCTGGCGTTGTTTTTGATCGCCGCCCTGGGCTATCTCATCGGCGCGATCAAGGTCAAGGGCATCGAGCTGGGCACGGCGGGCGTCCTGCTGGTGGCGCTGGTGTTCGGGCACTTTGGCTGCGAGATGCCCGCGCTGATCCGCAACGTGGGTCTGGCGCTGTTCGTCACCTCGGTGGGCTTCATCGCCGGACCGAAGTTTTTCCGCAATTTCAAACAAAACGCGAAAAGCTATATTTTATTGGGCTTTCTGATTATCCTTACCGGCGCTTTGACCTGCGCGCTGCTCATCGCCGTATCCGGCGTGCGGCCGGAGCTGATGGTGGGCCTGATGACTGGCGCCTTGACCAGCACGCCCGGCCTGGCGGCGGCGCAGGGCGCGGCGGGCGAATTGAGCGCGCAGGCGGCCATCGGCTATGCCATCGCCTATCCCTTCGGCGTGGTGGGCGTGGTGCTGTTTGTGCAGCTGATGCCGAAAATCCTCAAGGCCGATATGAAAAAGGAAGTTGCAAACCTTGAAGCTGCCGCGGGCGTGAACGAACGCGCCTATGCGGGCAAGACCTTCAAACTGGATGCGGCGGGCTTTTTCTCCTTTTCGGTGGTCATCGTGCTGGGCTACCTGCTGGGCAGCATCGAGATCCCGCTGGGCGGCGGCGAAAACCCGCCGGTATTCGCGCTGGGCACCACGGGCGGGCCGCTGCTGGTGGGGCTTTTGTTCGGCCATTTCGGGCACATTGGCCCCATCGACCTGACGCTGAAAAAGTCGGCGCTGGAAACCTTCCGCGAGCTGGGGCTGATGCTCTTCCTCATCGGCGCGGGCACGGAAGGCGGGGCTGGCTTTGTGGAAACATTGCGGCGCGAAGGCGCGATGCTCTTTGTCTACGGCGCGCTGATGACCATTGTGCCGATGATCGTCGGCTATTTCGTGGCTGCGAAGATGCTGAAGCTGTCGCTCCTCAACAACCTCGGCTCCATCACCGGCGGCATGACCTCCACCCCGGCGCTGGGCACGCTCATCGCCGTGGCTGGCACAGACGACGTGGCCAGCGCCTACGCCGCCACCTACCCCATCGCGCTGGTCTCGGTGGTGCTCGCCTCGCAATTTTTGACGGTGCTGTTCCGCTGACGCGCGGGTGCGGGAATATTGTGTTTTTGTAAAAAAACGCTTGCCTTCCGCCGCGCGCCATGGTACAATGATGGGGGAATTTACTGGAAGGGGGAAGCATACCCATGAAACGGCTGTTCTGCCTGCTTTTGTGTCTGCTCTGCCTCTCGACCGCCGCTTTTGCCGAAGCCGTCGACGCGGCGACGACTTATGACTTTGGCGATTTTACCATCGACGCGCCCGCGGGCGCTTTCGTGCAGCAGATGGAAAAGGAGGAGAACGCCGCCTTCTTCGCCGTTTTGCCCAACTACGACGCTTCGCAGCTCTTCCACGACAGTTACAGCGTCGCCTGGATGCGGGATGATCTCTCCGCTTCCTTTTTCTTGACGGACGCGACCGCGTTGGCGCAGACGCTGCTCGACCTCAACACAGGGCGGTCTCCCGCAACGGGCGTGGAGATCTCCAACGCCCGGCTCATCGACGCCGCCTACGGCGAGAACGGCGACCGTTTCTACTATTGCGCCGCCATGGACGTCGACCACGCCGGCGCGGGCGTCGGCCTGCAATACACGGCGTACTACGCGCAGGCGTATATGGACTTAGGCGACGAGGCCGGGTATATTTTCAGCTTCAGCGCCCGGGACGCGGAGGGGCTGGAAGCACTCATCGCCGCCGCCAACATCGCGCCGCGCGTTTGATCTGTTCCTTTTGCGCGCGCAAAAGGGGCCCGCTTTTGCCGCCGTTTCAAGCAAGCCGGGCCGTTTCTTCCACCGTTGACGGCCTCAGCGCCCTCATCGCCAGCGCCAACGTGCAGCTGGCCTGAGCCCTTCCACGCAAGCGCCCGCTTCTTCCGGGCGCTTTTTGCTTGCCTTCCCGTCAAAACGCTCTTGCAATTTCCCGCCGAAACCGTTAAAATAGAGTTACAGAAAATACGCTTGCGGAGGGATGTCCATGCGCCCACGTTCCAGAGCCACGCTGCTTTTGGCCGCTTTTTTGGCGTTGGCGCTGCTTTTGCCGCTGGGCGGCTGCGCGCCGCGGAGCGCCCCGGAGGATACGGCGGGCGATGGCGGCGAGGATACGGTGCTGCTGGGCTTTTCCCAGCTCGGCCGCGAGAGCGCCTGGCGCATGGGCAACTCGCGCGACATCCAGGAGGCCGCCGAGCGCGCCGGCGTGCAGCTGATGTACGACAACGCCCAGCAGGAGCAGGAGAACCAGATCAAGGCCATCCGCTCCTTCATCGCCTATCAGGTGGACGTCATCGCCTTCGCCCCCATCGTCGAACAGGGCTGGGACACGGTGCTTACCGAGGCGCGGGACGCGGGCATCCCCGTGCTTTTGACCGACCGCTTCATCGTCACGGAAGACCCGTCGCTCTACGTGGGCTACGTGGGCGCGGACTTCCTCGCCGAGGGCCGCAAGGCCGGCGCGTTCCTGGTGGAAAAGGCCGACCGCGAAGGGCTTGAGGACCTGAAGATCGTCGAACTGTCCGGCACACTCTCCTCTACGCCCATGCAGCAGCGCAGCAGCGGCTTCCGCGAGATGATCGCGGGCGACGCGCGCTTCGAGATCCTCGAGACCGTTTCCGGCGACTTTCTGCGCTCCAAGGGCAAGGAGTGCATGATCGCGCTGCTTGAGCGCCACGAAAGGATTGACGTGCTCTTTTCCCACAACGATTCCATGACCCTCGGGGCCATCGAAGCCATCGAGGAAGCCGGCCTGCGCCCGGGCGAGGACATCATCATCATCACCGTGGACGGCGAGCAGGCCGCCATCGACCTTTTGCAGGAGGGCAAGATCAACTGCGTGGTGGAGTGTACGCCCATGCTGGGCGACATCATCATGGACCTGACCAAGAAACTGGCCGCCGGCGAGGAGATCCCCCGCGTCACCCACCCCGAGGAGGACGTGTTCTGCGAATTCGACGCGGATCTGATGGACATCCCGCCGCGGGGGTACTGATATGCAGCGCCTCTTTCGCCGCCTCGCCAATGTGGAGAGCATCGGCCGCCGCCTGCGGCTGTCTTTCCGCATGCTCGTGATCTTGCTGGTGGTGCCGGCCATCGTCTCCATCGCGGCGATGCTGGCCAACAGCGTGCGCTACGACGCCATCATCGCCCGCATGGGGCGCGTGGGCGACTTAAAGCCCCTCGTGGCCGTGGACATCCCCGGCGAGGCGTGGAACGTGGTGGCCGGCAACCAGGATTTCGCGGGCTCGCGCCTCTTCGCCATGATCGACGAGATCAACCGCGAGCTGGACGCGCTGACCGCCTCCACCGGCAGCGAAAACCAGCTGGAGCTGACCGTGGCGCGCCGCACCATGGACACGCTGCGCGAAAAGGTGGTGGAGCTGGGCGGGCAGATCGACGCCGGCGCGCTCGTGGAGGACACCATGGCCAAGTACGGCGAGATCTGCGACGTGGCGGCGCTGGCCGAGGACATGCTGGAGGACTACATCGAGGTGGAGATCGACGGCGCCATGGAGGAAAGCGCCGCCCTCAAGCGCATGATGGTGTTCTCGCTTTTACTGGAGCTGGCGCTTTTGCTGCTGGCGCTGACGCTGTCCGTATACGCGCAGCGGGGCCTTTCCCGCGCCATCCGCGCCCCCATCGGGCAGCTGGAACACTTCGCGGAGCTGCTGGCGGCGGGCGATTTGCGCGCCCGCGCCCCGCAGACGCGCGTTTCTGAGCTTTCCAACCTCACCGAGAGCTTCAACGTCATGGCCGGGCGGCTGGAAGAGCTGATGGAGCAGAGCCGCCGCGAGCAGGAGAACCTCAAAAAGAGCGAGCTGCGCGCGCTGCAGGCGCAGATCAACCCCCACTTTCTCTACAACACGCTGGACGCCATCGTTTGGCTGGCGGAATCGGGCAGCACGGACGAGGTCGTGCACATCACCCGCGCCCTCTCGGACTTTTTCCGCATCTCCCTTTCGCAGGGGCGCGACTGGATCGACGTGGGCGAGGAGCTCAAGCACCTGCGCGGCTACCTGACCATCCAGAAAGTGCGCTACCGCGACATCCTCGATTACGAGATCGACGTGCCCCCCGAGGCGCAGGAGGGGCGCGTTCCCAAGCTGCTTTTGCAGCCGCTGGTGGAAAACGCCATCTACCACGGCATCAAGTTCCGCCGTCGCGGGGGCAAGGTGCGCGTGGTGGGCCGGCGCGAGGGCGATATGCTGCACTTCGCCGTGATCGACAACGGCCCGGGCATGACCGAGGAGCGGCTGGTGGAAGTGCTCTCCAGCCTCGGCGAGGAGGACGCCAGCGCCGGCTACGGCCTTTCCAACGTGGACCGACGCATCCGCCTCTACTACGGCATCCGGCGGGGGCTGCGCATCCACAGCGACGGCGAGGGCACGCGCGTGGAATTCATCGTGCCGGTAAGGAGGCAGGCAGATGTATAAGGTCTTTCTGGTGGACGACGAGATCGTCATCCGCGAAAACATCCGCAGCAGCTTCCCCTGGGAGGCGAGCGGCTTTACGCTCGTGGGCGAGGCGCCGGATGGGGAGATCGCCCTGCAGACCATGCAGGACGTCAAGCCGGATATACTCATCACCGACATCCGCATGCCCTTCATGGACGGCATGCAGCTGTGCGAGGCCGTTTCCCACACTATGCCCTGGGTGCAGATCGTCATCCTCTCCGGCTACGACGATTTCGCCTACGCGCAGCAGGCCATCTCCCTGGGGGTGAAGGAATACCTGCTCAAACCGGTGAGCGCGCAGGAGCTTTTGGAGGTGCTCAAACGCATCGCCAGCCGCATCTGCGAAGACCGCCGCCAGCAGGCCGACCTTCTGCGCATCCAGAAGCAGTTTGCCTCCACCGCGGCCTTTGTGCGCGAGCGGCTGCTCAGCGACGCGCTCAGCGGCGCCGCCGACGCGCAGGCGCTGCTCTCCCGCGCCGGGGAGCTGAACCTGGCGCTCTCGGCCCGGCGCTATCTGGTCATCTTGGCCTGCCTGCGCGGGAGCGGGGAAGAGCGCACGCTGGCGCAGAGCGCCCTTTATCGCCTGGCCGACGGCTCGGGCGAGGCGGTGTACGCCTGCGAAGCGCAGGGCGGCTTTGCCCTCATCGTGCTCGGCGACAGCGACGAGGCGCTCGAGGAGCGCGCCTACGGCTTTGCCCAGGCCGCCCTCTACGAGATGGAGCGCGCCGCCAACGCCGGCGCGCGCATGTACATCGGCGAGGCCGTGGACAGCCTCGCGGGGCTGCCGCGCTCCTTCCAGTCCGCCCAGCGCGTGCGGCAGGCGGTGGAATTGTCCGCCGCCGCGGAAAAGCACCGCATCATGGGCGTGCGCGACATGGACGCGCTGCCCCCCGCGCAGCCGGACATCAACCTGGACGTCTCCCCCCTCTCCGAGCGGCTGCAATACGCCAACCGCGAGGATGTGGAGGGCATTTTGCGCGATCACATCGCCTCCATGGGCTCCGCGGCCATCCACTCGGTGATGATGGTCAACTTCCTCTATGTGGAGATCCTCATGGCGGCCAGCCGCATCATCAAGGACAGCGGCGGCGAGCCCCGCGAGGTCATCGACGCCAAACTCTGGGAGGACAATCTCTTTTCCGCCTCGCCCGCGCCCGAGGAGGTCATCCCCCTGGCGCGCGAAGTGCTGGAAAAGGCCATCGCCTACCGCGAGGCGCGCTCTTCCACGCGCTACAACGCCGTCATCAACAAGGCGCGCGCGTACCTGGCCCGCGAATATCAGAACAGCGGCGTGACCCTCAACGACGTTTCCAGCCATGTATGCATGTCCAACAGCCACTTCTGCACCATCTTCGCCCAGGAAATGGGCATGACGTTCACCGAATACCTCACCGGTCTGCGCATGAACAAGGCCAAGGAACTTCTGCGCACCACGCAGATGCGCTCCAGCGACATCGCCTACGCCGTGGGCTACAACGACCCCCACTACTTCAGCTACCTGTTCAAAAAGCACACCGGCATGACCCCGCGCGATTTCCGCAAGGACGCGCAGGGGGCGTAGGCGGGGCAGGCAAAAGCGACCGGGGAAGGCCGGTCGCTTTTGTGTTACAGATATGAACAGACCGCCGCGTTCACGTGCGGCGGTCTCAGAGCGCTGACAAAGCCCACAACCGCAAAAATCGCTCTAATTAAATAAGAATCAGAAGCGATTTTTGCTTCCGGCGTCAGCTGCACTTGCATCCTGCGGTCACTTACGTCTATGTAAGCTCCCTTGGATGCAAGTTTGCTTCCTTGGGGTGGATTTGCCGAGCCCTTCGGGATCGTCAAATCCAGTCGCCTTCGGCGACAAATTTTGCCGCTGGCAAAATTTCCTTGCTTGCGGGCTTTCTC
>DVGE01000073.1 GCA_018712885.1 Candidatus Pullichristensenella stercoripullorum
TTGAGCTTCAGGACAACTCCGACGGCGCGGACCTCGACCTTACCGGCATGACCTTCAGCCTCACGGGTGAGGAAGGCAGCTTCGTATCGCTCGAAGCGCTGAACTTCCGCGCCGATAAGCCGGGCCAGTACACGCTCTACTACCGCATGACCGGCACTGCCGATGGCAAGCCCGTCGCTGGCGGCGGCGCGGTGACGCTGGACATCCAGCCCATCGACCTTGCAAGCGTGGTCGACGCCCGCCTCGATGTGGAAGAGGGGAGTTACCCCAGTTACAACGCCCTCTACGACGGCCACGCGGCGCAGACCTCCGACATCCTCGTCCTCGAAGATGTGCGGCCCATCGCGCCGTGGGGCGGCTACCTGCTCGGCGTGGACGACCTGACCGTGACCTTCGTGGACGAATACGGCGTATCCCACGTCGGCGTCGTGGACATGGAACTGGGCGATGGCGCGGACTGGCTGAATATCGAGGAGATATTCGTCCAGCTCGATGCCTACCACACGCAGCTCTCCTTCCGTCCTTCCAGGGGGCTCACCTACTGGTACAGCGCCTACCTTGCGACAGACGACAAGCCCCGCTACGAACTCGATCACGACTGGCGTCCGGGCGACGTTGGGGAGGGCGCCGGCGTCACATGCGTCATCGGCGACCCGGACGATCTGGACGACGTGCTGCGCATCGTTCCCGAATTGCTGGACGGCCACGATTCCTACTTCTCGGATCGGCAATTTGCCAGCGCCTTTGAGGAAGTCGGCCTCACGCGCCTCGACTGGGAACTGCTCGTGGAGTTCTACGACTACGACAGCCTCGCCGCCGGAACCTTGAATCCCGGCGAAGAGCGCCGCCTCTCCGGCAGCATGAGCGTCTCGGCGGCCACCGCCGCCGAGGATCTGGCGCTGCTTGTCGAGGGCATGGATCGCGTCGGCGCCTACTTCATCGGCATCGCCTACACAGGCTACAACGCCGAGGGCGCGCAGCTGTTTACCGCGACCGACTACGTCACCATCCGCACGCCCACCCAGCTGGAAATGACCGTGGACAGCGATACAGAGATCTACTACGACGGCCGCGAGCACACGGTCGCGCTGGACGGCCTGGAGGAAGGCGACATCCTCGAAGTGCGCCATCAGCAGGTGGACGCGCAGGGCCAGCCTGTCGGCGGCGAGCAGGCGCAGTTCTTCTACATTTCCGGCTTCGATCCCGACACGCTCGCGCCCCTCGGCTATGTCTGCGACGCCGATGGCTACTATGACTCCGATACTGCGCAGGTGTCCGTCCTGCCGGCCTTCCTCGGCGAAGCCGTCAGCGACAGCATCTACCAGATCTCCTACACCGTCCGGCGCGGAGGCAACGGGCTTGTCGCCCACGCCATGTCCGCGCGCGCCGTCAGTGCCTTCGAGGATGTTGATCTCTGGCGCAGTTGGCTGGTCGGCATGGAACCCCTCTACGAGCCCTTCCACAGCGATGCGCAGCTTACCATCAAGGCCAGCGCCAGATGGGAGATCACCGGCGTGTCCGCCGAGGGCTACGAGGGTCTGGCGGACGGCGACGCGCACGGCTTCACCATCCGCGGCCTCAACGTGGAAGATGGCGATGTGCTCGACAGCGTGCGCATCACCGTGCGCGACGCGCAGGGCGCTCCCGTGTCCGGCCTGGACGGCGTGCTCCTCAGCGACCTTGCGGCGGCGGTGGGCGCGGACGGCGCGGTCTATGTGCCGCTGCTCTCCGCGGCGGGCGACTATACGGTTGAATACACCGTCGAGCGCGGCCTGCTGTTCTTCCCCTTCACGGAAACGACCGGCCTGCGCCTGCTCAAGGGCGCGCCCGTCGTTGGCGTGGACAGGAGCGTCGTCTACGATGCAAAGCCGCACACCATCGAACTGGAGAACCTCGACGGCGCGCAAGTGCTCCATTGGTGGACGAGCGTCGACGGCACGCAGACCGCCGTGCAGCCCACCTTCACCGAAGCGGGCACCTACACCATCTTCTTCGAGGCCCGGCGCGAACTGACCGGCGACCAGGGCACATATTTCGAAACCTACCTCGGCAGCGCCGTCCTCGAGATCCGGCCCTTCACCGTCACCGCCGGCGGCTGGATGGGCGTCTACGATGGCGCGAGCCACGGCGTGACCCTCGCGGACGTCGACTGGACGAGCGACAAGGTGGAATACGCCGTCGGTTCCGGCGCGTTCACGGCCGCCGCCAGCGCCGCGGAACTTCCCGCCTTCACCGATTCCGGCGAATACGCGATCACCCTCCGCGTGACGCGCGAAAACGCCACGCTGGACATCCCCGTGCTGGTGCGCATACAGCCGCGCCAGATCACCGGCATTTCCGCCGGCACCGTGCGCGGCTACGCCGACGGCACGGACTATGCCATCTCCATCGAAGGCGCGCCGGAAGGCGTGGAGATCTACTACTACGTGAACGGCGCCTGGACAAAGGAGAACCCCGCCTACCGCGATGTGGGCAGCTACGATGTGCCCTTCGAACTGCGCGGCGCGAACTACCAGACCTACAGCGGCGTCGGCCACATCGACGTGCTCTACCTCTCCGGCATCGTCAGCGAGGGCTTCGAGGGCACTTGGGACGGCAAGGCGCACGCCATCGAGCTCTATGGCCCCACCGCCAGCGACGTCGTCTACTACCGCGTCGGTGAAAACGGCGTGGAGACGACCGTCAAGCCGCAGTTCACGGATGTGGGCAAGTATGCCGTCTACTACCGCGTGGAGCGCTATCTGGACGGCGCGCTCAGCCACGTCGAATACGGCGTGGAGACGGTCAACATCCTCCCGCTCAACGATCCCACCATCGTCGCCCACGCCTACAGCGGCGAATACGATGGCAAACACCATGCCGGCGTGACGCTCTCCGGCGACCTCACCGGCGTCACCGTCCGCTACTTCGACAACGCCAGCGGCACATGGCTCACCGACCCGCCGCTCTTTAAGGATGCGGGCGAATACGCGCTCACCGTCGTCTTTGAAAACGCCCTGGGCGAGGTATTCTCCGTCCAGCCGGTCACGGTCAGCATCCAGCCGCGCCAGCTTTCCTGGGACATCAGCGGCCTTGATCTGGATGGCGTCACCAAGGTGCGCGATGGCGAAACGAGCCTTGAAGGCGCTCTGGGCACGCTGGGCATTCTGGGCGCGCTGGAGGGCGACAGCGTCCACCTGACGTATGACGGCTATCTGGCCTACCTGCTCAGCAACGAGCTGGGACAGGGCCTGCCCGCCGCCGTCGAGTTCTACGGCCTGCGCCTCGATAACGCCAACTACGCGCTGCCCGAGGACGCGCTCTTCACCTTCCGCGTGCGCCACATCCCCGGCCTGCCGGCCTCTCTGGGCCATCCCCAACGAGACCTACGACGGCGGCGCGCACGAGCCTTCCATCTACCTGGATAGCCTCATCGAAGGGCTGGATTACCGCGTGGACGGCTACGAGCGCAATGTGGACGCCGGTACCGCCACCATTTACGTCACCGGCATTGGCGCGCTGGCGGGACAGAGCGCCGCCTACACGTTCGTCATCGATCCGGCGACGCTGCCGCAGCCCGAGGCACTGAAAGACCAGGCCTACACCGGCAGCGCCGTCGAACCGGGCGTGACCATCGCCGGCCTCGTCGAGGGCAGGGACTACACCGTGCGCTACGAGGACAATGTGGAGCCGGGCACGGCCACCGCCGTTGTCACCGGCATCGGCAACTATGCCGGCAGCTACACGCTGCACTTCACGATCCTCGAGAAAGGACCCGAGCCGACGCCGGGACCCACCCCCGAACCGACGCCTGAACCGACGCCCGAACCTACCCCCGAGCCGCAGCCGGAAGAGGGCCCGTCGCGCCCGTCCTCCATCGTCACGGATGAAAACTGGCGGCCCGAGGAGTACCGCCGGCAGGCGCTGTGGATGCGCCTGGACGGCGCGGAGGAAGCCGTGCGCGTGCTGCTCATCGACGCCTGCCCGGTGTTGAACGCCGACGGCACGCCCGTGCTGCGCGGGGACGGCAGCCCGCTGTACCAGCTGCGCAACCTGCACCTCTCCGCCGCGCTGATCGCGCGCCTGAAGGGCGAGGGCTACGCCTGCGTGCTCTTCCGTCTTGGCGACGCCGTGCTGCTCATCCGGCTGGATGAACTGGACGACGACGATCACATCTTCACCCTAGGCCCCATCCTGCCGGGCGAGGCGACGGCGGGGGAGGAAGAAGCCTTTGGAGCCCTCGCGCCGCTCACAGACCTGCACCGTGTCTGGGCGCGCATCGACGGCGCGGTCGTGGAGCTGTCCGAAGTCGGCTTCCTGCTCGGCGCGATCTGCGAATCGCCCGCCGCGATCCCGGAAGATACAGCGCTGTATGTCTACGATGAACAAACCGGCCTGATGGCAATGGAGAGCGGCCAGACCGCGCGCCTCGCGGAAACACCAGAAGCGCCCGCGCCGCTCTGGACGCTGCGCCTCGCGCCCGCTCTGGAAACGGAGACCAAGCGCCTGACCTTCGCGCTGGGAAGCCCCGCGGACGCGGCGGATAAGACCGCGTGACCCTCAACTGGAGCAGAAAGGCTTCATAGGCGCAGGTCTGCACGGCATGCCATCGACTTCGGGGCAAAGCGACATCCACGCTTTGCCCCGATTTTTCTCGCCTGCCGCGCCCTCCAACGGTCAAGGACGATATACGAAAACGCCCGACGCTGACCGTCGTTCATTTCTTCGTTCGCGCCGGGCGTCGCGCTGCAAAAAGCAGTTTCTGCAAGCGTTCAGCGCTTTGTTTTGATTGCGCCGTGTGAAAAGACGAAGCGGTCGTAGACTACCGCAATGAGCATGAACAGCCTTTATTTCCCATCTTCGATTGCAGTTTTTGTCGATCCATGATATACTTCTGTAAAAGGCAAACGCGCAAGAGGCGCTTTGCTTATCCGCTGATGCCCGGGAAACGCTTCTATGCAGGCCTGCGGCCCGAAACGGCGGGAAGCGGGGATCGAGGGGGAAAGGCCATGGCCCGACTGGAAGACCTGACCGCCGGCGCGGTCGTGCGCGGCGTATTGCCCCTGGAGCCGGTCACCGTCGTGTCGGTCAAGCGGTACGGCAGCGCCAGCGTGGAGGTCGTCTACAAGACCGACCGCGGCGCGACCGGGGCGCAGCTCCTCTTCCGCGAGGACGAACCCTCGCTGGAGGTCGTGCAAAAGAGCCTGCCGTGGAGTTTCGACGCGCCGGGGGAGCAGCTTCGCCTCGTCTCGGAGGCCTACCGCATCCACCTCGCGCACCTCTTCGACCCCTATCTGGCCGTGCACACCTCGGCCATCGAGCCGCTGCCGCACCAGATCTCGGCGGTATACGAGGAAATGCTGCCCCGTCAGCCGCTGCGCTACGTGCTGGCGGACGACCCCGGCGCGGGCAAGACCATCATGACCGGCCTGCTCATCAAGGAACTGATGATCCGCGGCGATGTGCGCCGCTGCCTGATCGTCTGCCCGGGCAATCTGGCCGAACAGTGGCAGGACGAGCTCTACCAGAAGTTCCACCTGCGCTTTGAGATCCTCACCAACGACCGCCTGGCCTCCGCCGTCACCGGCAATGCCTTTCAGGAAGCCGACCTGTGCATCGCGCGGCTGGACAAGCTCTCCCGCAGCGCGGAAGCGCAGGAGAAACTCAGGGCCACGGAGTGGGACCTCATCGTCTGCGACGAGGCGCACAAGATGTCCGCCACCCTCTGGGGCGGCGAGGTGCACCGCACGAAGCGCTACCAGCTCGGCTGCCTGCTCTCCGGCCTCACGCGCCACTTCCTCTTGCTCACGGCCACGCCGCACAACGGCAAGGAGGCGGATTTCCAGCTCTTCATGGCGCTGGTCGATCCCGACCGCTTCGAGGGCGTCTGCCGCACGGGCAACCAGGCCATCGACGTTTCCGACGTCATGCGCCGTCTGGTGAAGGAAGACCTGCTCAAATTCGACGGCACGCCGCTGTTCCCGGAGCGCCTGGCCTACACGGTCAACTACGACCTTTCGCCCATGGAGGCGCAGCTCTACGCCGCCGTGACGGACTATGTGCAGCAGGAGTTCAACCGCGCGGACGCACTTTCCGGCGACCGCCGCACTTCCGTGGGCTTCGCGCTGACCATCCTTCAGCGCCGCCTCGCCTCCTCGCCGGAGGCCATCTATCAGTCCCTGCGCCGCCGGCGCGAGCGGCTGGAAGCGCGCCTTGCGGAGGAAGCGCAGGGCCGTCGCGCGTCGGACGGCGCAAAAGCCTTTGACCTGCCGGACGATTTGGACGATCTTGACGACCTGCCCTCCGGCGAACTGGAACGGCAGGAGGAGGCCGTGGCCGACCAGGCCTCCGCCGCCACCACCGTTTCCGAATTGCAGGCGGAGATCGCTGCGCTGCGCGGCCTTGAATCCATGGCCAACGCCGTGCGCCGGAGCGGGCAGGATCGCAAGTGGGACGAGCTTTCCGCCCTTTTGCAGGACAACGCCCTGCTCCGCGCGGCGGATGGCGGCTGCGAAAAGCTCATTATCTTCACCGAACACCGCGACACGCTCAACTACCTCGCCGCCAAAATTCGCACGCTCTTTGGCCGCGACGGTCTGGTGGTCACCATCCACGGCGGCATGCTCCGCGATGAGCGCCGCCGGGTGGAAACGCTGTTTAAGCAGGACAGGGACGTGCGCGTGCTCGTCGCCACGGACGCCGCCGGCGAGGGCATCAACCTGCAGCGCGCCCACCTGATGATCAACTACGACCTGCCCTGGAACCCCAACCGCCTGGAACAGCGCTTTGGCCGCATCCACCGCATCGGCCAGACGGAGGTCTGCCATTTGTGGAACCTCGTCTCCCGCCAGACGCGCGAGGGCGCGGTCTACCAGCGCCTGTTTGAAAAGCTGGAGGAGGAACGCAGCGCCCTGGGCGGCAAGGTGTTCGACATCCTCGGCAAGGTGACCTTCGACGAGCGCAGCTTGCGCGATCTGCTCATCGAGGCCATCCGCTACGGCGATCTGCCCGAAACGAGGGCGAGGCTCTATCAGGTGGTGGATCGCTCGCTGGATCGCGGCAAACTGCGCGCCCTGCTCGAGGAACGGGCGCTGACCGAGGATACCATGGACGTCCACCGCGTCATGGCCATCCGCGAGGAAATGGAGCGCGCGGAGGCGCACCGCCTGCAGCCGCACTTCATCGAGTCATTTTTCCTCGAAGCGTTCAAGGCGCTGGGCGGCGTGCTGCGCAGGCGCGAGGAAGGGCGCTGGGAGATCGTCAGCGTGCCCTACAAAGTCCGCGCCTGCGGCCATGCCGGCTTTGGCGCGAGCGTGGCGGCGCGCTACGAGCGCGTGTGCTTTGACAAGAAGTATTGCGCCGTGCCCGGCCAGCCCGCCGCCGACCAGATCTGCCCCGGCCACCCGCTGCTGGAGGCCGTCATCGCCTGTATCCGCGATCAGCACGCCGGGGCGCTCAAGCGCGGCGCGGTACTCATCGACGAAAACGACCCCTGCGAAGATGCGCGCCTGTTGTTCTACATCGAGGATCTGCTGCAGGACGGCGTGGCGCTGGCGGGCGGCGCGCGCCGCGTGGTGGACAGGGCGCTGCAATTCGTCGAACATGACGCAAATGGCCACGCCCGCAGCGCCGGTCACGCGCCCTATCTGGACTACCGCCCGGCAAACGAAACAGAGCGGGAAGCGGCGCGCGCCTATGCCCAAAAGCAGCCGTGGCTTGCCGGGAATGTCGAGGAATTGGCCGTGCGCTACGCCGTTGAGAACATCGTGCCCCGGCACTACGCCGAAGTCAAGGCGCGCAGGCAGAAAATGGCGGACAAAGTGGCCAAAGCTGTGCGCGAGCGCCTCACCTGCGAGATACAGCACTGGGATCTGCGCGCCGCGGAACTCAAGGAGAAGGAAGCCGCCGGCAAGCCGGACGCCCGCCTCAACTCCGCCAACGCCCAGCGCCGCGCGGACGAATTACAGGCGCGCATGCAGCGCCGTCTGGCGGAACTGGAATTGGAAAAGAAAGTTTCGCCTTGCCCGCCGCGCATCGTCGGCGGCGCGCTCATCGTGCCGCGGGGCCTTCTCGACCGCCTCATGGGGTTGCCGCACGAAGGGCCGCTGTTCGGCGCCGACCGCGCGGCCATCGAGCGGGCGGCCATGGAAGCCGTGCTGCGCCGCGAGCGCGACCTCGGCTACGCGCCCGTGGACGTGAGCCGCAACAACATCGGCTACGACATCGAATCCACCATCCCGCCCGCCCTGCGCGGCGGCGGCCCCGGCCTGCGCTTCATCGAGGTAAAGGGCCGGCGCCGGGGCGCGACCACCATTACCGTCACCCGCAACGAGATCCTCACGGCGCTCAACAAGCCGGAGGAATACCTGCTCGCCATCGTCGAAGTGGATGGCGAACATACGCGCGCGACCTACCTGCGCCGTCCCTTTGGCGCCGCCCCGGATATGGGCGCGTGCAGCGTCAATTACCAGATCGCCGAACTGATGCGCGTCGGCGAAAGAGAAGAGTGAGGAAGGAACATGGCAGTCAAGAAACTCATCGAAGTCGCCCTGCCGCTGGAGGCCATCAACGCGGAATCAGCCCACGAAAAGATGCCCGGAATTGGCCCGCACCCTCGAGGACTGCATCTCTGGTGGGCGCGTAGGCCATTCGCGGCAGCGCGCGCCGTCATTTGGGCCTCGCTGGTGGACGACCCATCCAGCCATCCCGAGCGCTTCCCGGACGAGGAGACCCAGGAAAAGGAGCGGAAGCGCCTCTTTGCCCTCCTCACCCGGCTGGTGAAGTGGGAAAACAGCAACGACGAGGGCGTGCTTGCCGAAGCGAAAGAGGAGATCATGCGCTCCACGCACAACGATCCCCCGGCGCTGCTCGACCCCTTTGCCGGCGGCGGGGCCATACCGCTCGAGGCGCAGCGCCTCGGGCTGACCGCCCATGCCCATGACCTCAACCCCGTGGCCGTGATGATCAACAAGGCGATGATCGAGATACCGCCCCGCTTTGCCGGCCAGCGCCCCGTGAACCCCGCCTGGAGAGACCGCGCGGGCATAGCGGATGTGCCGATGAAGGGCGCGGCGGGCCTTGCCGAGGATGTGCGCTATTACGGCGAATGGATGAAGCAGCGGGCCTACGAGCGCATCGGCCATCTTTACCCAACGGTAAAAATTCCGGGGGGGGGGTCTACTGAAGCGACGGTCATCGCCTGGATCTGGGCGCGGACGGTAAAATGCCCGAACCCCGCCTGCGGGTGTGAGATGCCGCTGGTACGCAGTTTCACGCTTTCCAAGAAAAAGGGAAAAGAAGCCTATATAGAGCCGGAATTTCACGACGGCCACTTTCATTATACCGTAAAGACAGGGAAACACAAGGAATGGGGCACCGTTGAAAGGAACGGTGCGCATTGCGCTGCCTGCGATACATCCGTTCCGCTGGAATACATTCGCGAAGAAGGCCGGGCACACCGCCTGGGACAGCATTTGATGGCCATCGTTGCCGAAGGGCAAAGCGGAAGGGTCTATCTTTCGCCAAATGCAGAACAGGCGCGTATTGCAAACGTTCCTGAACCCGCGGATGCACCGGAATCCGACCTGCCGGAAAAGGCGTTAAGCTTTCGCGTGCAGGCTTATGGCATGACAAAGCACAAATACCTTTTCACCAACCGCCAACTGACCGCCCTGACCACGTTCAGCGAGTTGGTGGGGGAGGCGCAGCGGCAGGCGGAGGCAGACGCCCTTGCCGCCGGCCGTTCCGCCGACCCCACTCCGCTCTGCGAAGGCGGCTCCGGCGCCCACGCCTACGGCGAAGCTGTTGGGGTGTATTTGGCGTTTGGTGTGGACAGAGAAAGTGATTTTTGCAACTCCGTTTGTCGTTGGTCTGTGACAAATGAAAAGCCAATGAACTTGTTCGCACGCCAGGCTATACCAATGGTATGGGATTACCCTGAAGTCAATGTTTTTTCTAATGCGGTTGGAAGTTTTTCTACAATCATTGACTACATTTCAAAATGTATAGTAACTTTACCTTTCAAGAGCACCATAAGTAATGCGGTGCAATTCGACGCCCAAAGCGACTGCGGCCTGCGTAATATCATGGTTTCCACCGACCCGCCCTATTACGACAACATCGGCTATGCCGACCTCTCCGACTTCTTCTACGTCTGGATGCGGCAATCTCTGAAACGCACCTATCCTAAACTCTTCCGCACCATGCTCGTACCCAAGGCAGAGGAACTGGTCGCCACGCCCTACCGCTTCGACGGCAGCGTGGAAAAGGCGCGCGATTTCTTCGAGGACGGCATGTTCCGAACCTGCTGTCAACTCTATCAGTACACCCGCGAGGATGTTCCCGTCACCATCTACTACGCCTTCAAACAGAGCGAGACGGACGAGGACGACGCCACCGCCTCCACCGGCTGGGAAACCATGCTCTCCGCCATCATCCGCGCCGGTTTCAGCATCACCGGCACCTGGCCGATGCGTACGGAAATGGCCAACCGCACCGTCGCCAGCGGTACCAACGCCCTCGCCTCCAGCATCGTCCTCGTCTGCCGCAAGCGCGCGCCGGACGCCGGGAAGTGCACCCGCCGCGAGTTCATCAACGCCCTGCACCGCGAGTTGCGCCCGGCGCTTATCAAGCTGCAATCGGCCAATATCGCCCCGGTCGATCTGGCGCAGTCCGCCATCGGCCCCGGCATCGGCGTGTTCAGCCGCTACCAAAGCGTATTGGAGAGCGACGGCAGGCCCATGTCCGTGCGCGCCGCCCTGCAGATCATCAATCAGGAACTGGACGCCTTCTACAACGAACAGGAGGGCGAGTTGGACCGCGATTCCCGCTTCTGCGTGGAGCTGTTCAGCCAGTACGCCTTCAACACCATCAAGTTCGGCGACGCGGACATACTCGCCCGCGCCAAGAACACCAGCGTGCAGGCGCTCGCCGACCGCGGCGTGCTCGCCGCCGCTAAGGGGCAGGTGCGTCTGCTGCCCCGCGAGGAGACGCCCGAGGCCGTCGGCAGGCGCGAAGAGTGCGTGTGGCTCCTGACCCAGCAGCTTGCCCGCGCCATGGAAACGGGCGGCGTGCAGGCCTGCGCCGTCATCGTCGCCAAACTCGTCGATAACAGCGCCGAAAACGCCAAGGCGCTGGCCTACCGGCTTTACACCGTCTGCGAGCGCAAGAAGTGGGCGCAGGAGGGCGCCGCCTACAACGACCTGGTGGTCGCCTGGCCGGACATACAGGCCCGCGCCGCGGAACTGCGCAGCGTACAGCCGCAACAGACGAAGATGGACATTTGAGGAGGGCTCGCCATGAAGAACGCGGAACAGATCACGCAGGCGCTCGCCATTTTGCGAAATACGATGGCTCCCTGGCTCTGCCGGGAGATACGCAAGCGCATCCCCGATTATCAGAAAAACGACCAGCTCTGGTGGCAGGAGGCGGTCGTGCCCTTTGCCACCCGCTTTGAGGACGAGCAGTACCGCCTCAGCCAACTGACGGACTTTGGCGAGCGCACGGACGCGCTGGACGTCTCCGCCTGCTGCAACGTGCTCCTGGGCAACTGGAAAAACTGCTTCAAGGTGTTCATGAGCGGCAAGGCCAACTCCTGGACGGTGCTGGTGCGCCAGATCCGCAACGACATCGCCCACATCGGCGGCGAGGACATTTCCGACGAGGACGCCGCCAGCGATCTGGACACCATCGCCCAGCTTGCCGGGGAGATGGACGCGGAGGCAGAAAACGCCATTCGCGCCATCTACCGCCAGCACGTCTACGGCACCACGGGCGCGTCCACGGAAAGCGCCGTGGCCGCCGGGCAGGGCGCGGGCAAGCCGAAAGCCTCCGCAGGCGTGATGCAGGCGACGCCCGTCAGCGGCCTGCCCTGCTGGCGCGAGGTCATCCAGCCGCACCCGGACGTGGCGCAGGGGCGCTACAAAAACGCCGAGTTCGCCGCCGACCTTGCACAGGTGGCGCGCGGCGAGGGCGCCTATGAGTACCGCGACCCGGTGGAGTTCTTTTCCCGCACTTACGTCACCGAGGGCATGAAGGGGCTGCTGGTGCAGGCGCTGCGCCGCGTCAGCGGGCAGGACGGCGAGCCGATCATCCAGCTCAAGACCGCCTTTGGCGGCGGCAAGACCCACAGCATGCTGGCGCTTTACCACCTGCTGCGCGGCCGCGCCTCCGCCGTGAAGCTCGCCAACCTGCGCCCCGTGCTGCAGGCGGCGGGGCTGGAACGCCCGCCCGTCTGCCGCGTGGCCGTGCTGGTGGGCACGGCGCTGGACCCCTCCAAGGCGCGCCAGCCCGCCAACCTGCCCGGCAGCAAAATTTACACCCTCTGGGGCGAGATGGCCTATCAGCTTGCCATCGAGGCCGGCGATCCCAGGCTGTTCGACATCGTCAAGGAGGCCGACAAAAAGGGCGTCTCCCCGGGCAGCGCCACGCTCAAGCAGCTCTTCGACGCCTGCGGCCCCTGCGTGGTGCTCATCGACGAACTGGTGGCCTACGCCAAGAAGCTTTGGCATGTAGACGGCCTGCCCGCCGGGTCGTTTGACAACCTCATTTCCTTCGTGCAGGAGATCACCGAGGCGGCGCGCGCCAGCCGGAACAGCCTGGTGGTGGCCTCCATCCCCGAATCGGCCATCGAGATCGGCGAGGCCGGCAGCGGCGGGCAGCAGGCGCTGGAAGCCATCGAGCACACCTTCGGGCGCATGGAGGCCATCTGGAAGCCCGTCGCCGCCAACGAGGGCTTTGAGATCGTGCGCCGCCGCCTCTTCCTTGATTGCCGGGACGAGGCCGGGCGCGACGCCGTCTGTCAGGCGTTCAGCCGCATGTATCAGGAAAACGCCGCCGATTTCCCCACCGAGGCGCGGGAAGTGGAGTACATGCAGCGCCTGCGCTCCTGCTATCCCATCCACCCGGAGATCTTCGACCGCCTCTATGAGGACTGGGCGACCATCGAGCGCTTTCAGAAGACGCGCGGCGTGCTGCGCCTGATGGCGGCGGTCATTCACGATCTGTGGATGAACAACGACGGGGGGCTGCTCATCCTGCCCGGCTCCATCTCGCTGGACGTGGCCGGCATCCGCGATGAATTGACCCGCCACGTGGGGGATAACTGGAACGCCATCGTCGACCGCGAAGTGGACGGCGCAGGTTCCATCCCTTACCTGAAGGACAGGGAGAACGCCCGCTTCGGCAAATACATGGCCGCCCGCCGCGTGGCGCGCGCCATACTGCTCGGCTCCGCGCCGAGCGCGCGCAGTCAGGCCGTGCGCGGGCTGGAGGCGTCGCGCGTCCGTCTGGGCGTGGTGCAGCCGGGGGAAAACATCGCCGTGTTCAACGACGCCCTCAGCGCCCTGCAAACTTCGCTGGCCTACCTGTACAGCAACCCCTCCAACGACCGTTTCTGGTACGACACGCGCCCCACGCTGCGCAAGACCGCCGAGGATCGCGCCAGCCAGCGCACCAGCGAAGAAGTGGAGATGGAGATCGAGCGCCGCCTGCGCGCCCTGCGCCGGGAGCGGCCCTTTGGCCGCGTCCACATCTGCCCGCAGACCTCCATGGACGTCAGCGACGAACAGGACGTGGGCCTGGTCATCCTCAAATACCGCGATACCTACAAGACCAACGACCCGAATGACCGCGCCATACAGGCGGCTGCGGCCATCCTCAACGAACGCGGTTCCTCGCCGCGCATCTTCCGCAACATGCTCGCCTTCGTCGCCCCGGACAGGGGCATGGCGGCCTCCCTCGTGGAGGAAGTGAAGCGTTACCTCGCCTGGAAGTCCATTCAGGAAGACAGCGTCGATCTCAACCTCGACGCCGCCCAGAACCGCGAGACGGACAACAACCTCCAGCGCAGTGACCGCACCGTGGAAGACCGCCTGCGCGAGACCTACCACCACCTGCTCGTGCCCTACATAGACCGCGAGGTCGATCTGAAAACCGTCATCTGGGACGTCATCGACATACGCGGCGACCGCGAGAGCATCGTCGCCCGCGCCGCGAAGAAAATGGAGCAAAACGAGCAACTCATCACCCAATGGGCGCCGGCCTTGCTCAACATGCAGATGGACGCCCTGCTCTGGCAGGGGCACAACGAGATGAACGTGGGCGAGCTGTGGAAGCTTCTCTGTACGTACTGCTACCTGCCGCGCCTTGCGTCCTTTGAGGTGTTGCAGGCATGTATCCAGCGCGGCGTGGACAGCGAGGAGTACTTCGCCTACGCGGACGGCGTTCTTGACGGCAAATACGTGGGGCTCAAGTACAAC
>DVGE01000074.1 GCA_018712885.1 Candidatus Pullichristensenella stercoripullorum
CCCACCGCGCCCAGCGTGCCCAGCACGGCGGAGATCAGGCAGCTGTACAGCGCCAGCTGCAAACTCTGCCACAGCGCGTCCAGAAGGCCGCTGGTGTCCTGAAACAGCGCCTTGTAGTGCTGCAGGGAAAAACCGGTGAACTGGAAGGTAAAGCGGCTTGAATTGGCGTTGAAGGAATACACCGCCGTGACGACGATGGGCAGATACATCAGGACGAGCACCAGCGCCATGTACAGGCGGGAGCGCCAGGAACCGTTTTTCACGCGCCCACCTCCTTACAGCGCCGCGATGTCCTCAGCCTTGCCGCCGGCGCGGCGGTAGAGCCAGAGGAACAGGCTGGTCAAGAGCATCATCACCACGGACAGCGCCGCCGCGAAGGGCCAATCGCGGCTCTTTAAGAGCTGGTCGTTGATGAGGTTGCCGAGGAACACATCGTTGGCCCCGCCCAAAAGGTCGCTCATGAAGAACAGGCCGATGGAGGGCACGAACGTCAAAACGCAGCCCGCCAGCACGCCCGGCGCAGTCAAGGGCAGCGTCACGGTGCAAAAGGCGCGCAGAGGCGAAGCGCCCATATCGCGGCTGGCCTCCACCAGCGCCCAGTCCATCTTCTCCACGGAGGAATAGGTGGGCAGGATCATAAACGGCAGCAGCGCGTAGACCATGCCCAATACCACCGCGCCGAAGGTGTTGAGCAGTTTGAGGGGCTTGTCGATCAGCCCCAGCGTCTGCAAAAAGACGTTGATCGGCCCATCGCCCATCAGGAGGATGCGCCAGCCGTAGACGCGCACCAGCGCGTTCGTCCAGAAGGGCACGATCACCAGCAGCATGAGGATGGCGCGCCGCCTTGGGGAAGCCTTGGCCATCAGGTAGCCGAAGGGATAGCCCACCAGCAGGCAGATGAGCGTGGTGATCGCCGCGAGTTTGAGGCTGTTTCCCAGCACTTTGAGATAGCTGGGGTTGAGCAGCTTCAGATAATTGTCCAGCGTCAGTTGCGCCGTCACGCCCATGCCGTTCTCCGCGCGCGTGGTAAAGCTCAGGTAGAGTATGTACCCGAGCGTCACCACAACGAAGAAGATCGTCCAGATGGCCATGGGCGCCACCAGCAGCAGCGCTCCGTCTTTTTTCTTCCGCACGTTCGTTTTCATCGCACCAGCGCCGCCTCGTTCGCGTCCCAGCACACGTAAATATTCTCGCCTTCCTCCAAGCGCTCCTCGCCCGAGGTCTGCTGGATGGCAAATATCTCCTGGCCGTTCGGCAGCACCGCCGTCTCGCGGATGGAGCCGCCCGCGTAGTGGCGGGATCTGAGTACCGCAGGCAGAGCGCAGGAGCCGATGGGCCTGCGCGAGAGGCGCACGCGCTCGATGCGCAGGCAGACCTCGACCTTATCGCCCGCGCGCAGCTCGGGATACCCGGCGCGGCCGGGGAAGCGCTGATCCGCGCAGGTGAGCACGGGCACGCCATTTTCGACCTCCGCGACCTCGCAGGGCAGGAAGTTCGATTGGCCGATAAACTCGGCGGCGAAGCGCGTCCTCGGACGCTCGTAGATGTCCTCGGGCGCGCCGATCTGCTCAACGAGGCCGTCGCGCATGATGGCGATGCGGTCGGAAAGGTTGAGCGCCTCCTCCTGATCGTGGGTGACGTAGAGGAAAGCGATGCCGGAGCGCTTCTGGATGTCCTTCAGCTCGCGCTGCATCTGCTGGCGCAGCTTCAGGTCGAGCGCGCCCAAAGGCTCGTCCAGCAAAAGGAGCCTGGGCTTTAGCACCAGCGCGCGGGCAATGGCGATGCGCTGCCGCTGGCCGCCGGAGAGCTGGGAGGGCATGCGCCCCTCAAAGCCCTCCAGCGCCACCAGGCGCAGCATCTCCCGCACGCGGCGCGCGCGCTCGTCCTTTTTTACGCCGCGCAGGCGCAGGCCGTAGGCGATGTTTCTTTCCACGTTCATGTGCGGAAAAAGGGCGTAGCTCTGAAACACGGTGTTGACGTCGCGCTTCTCCGGCGGCAGGGCGGTGATGTCCGCGCCGTCCAACAGCACGCTGCCCGCGTCCGGCGCGGTGAGGCCGGCGACGATGCGCAGCGTGGTGGTCTTGCCGCAGCCGGAGGGGCCGAGCAGCGTGACGAATTCGCCCGTCTCGATGGTCAGCGATACGCCGCGCAACACGTCGGCGCCGTCAAATCCCTTGTGCAGATCGCGGATCTCCAGCATTTTCCGTCCTTCTTTTTTGTTGCTTTTCTCTATATATACCCGGATGCCGGTATTATGAACAATATAGCGCGTTTTTGCCCAAAACGCAAGGTAAGTTCGGTAAACTCCTGTCCGAAGCAAAGAAAATGTCCCCGTATCAGGCGGGGACGCGCAACTTGAGAAACGTGAGGGTCACTGTGCCCTCGCGAGCATCCTCGGGGCCGCTGTAAGTGAGGCTGAACGTAGTTGCTTCGGGCGCGTAAAGGATGAAGCTGGATGCGCCGACAGCCGAACTGCCGTTGGCGGTGGTGGCGAAATAGACGCCGGTCTCCAGATGCGCTGTACCATTGTAAAAGGGCGTCACCTGGATATAATTGGGGTCGCGCAGTATGGCGGAGACGCTGTAGGTGACCAGGTAATATCCGGCCGTGAGAGAGACCTGCGTCAGAGTGGATTCGGTGATATTGCCCGTGGGATCAGGCACCGAAGGGAAAAGCGTGATCCGATCGCCGCTTGTAAAGAGGTCCTCGTAGTCGATGAAGGAGGCAAAGGCATCCGGCGGGGCGACACCGGCAGGCCCCGTCGCGCCGGTCGGACCAACTTCGCCTGCGGCCCCCGCCGGCCCGGTTGGGCCCGTCACGCCGGCCGGACCGATTTGGCCCGAAGGCCCTGTGGCCCCGACCGGACCTGTCGCGCCGGTCGGACCAACCTCGCCTGCGGTCCCCATCGGTCCGGCAGGCTCCGTCGCGCCCGTCGCGCCCGAAGGCCCTGTGGCCCCGGTCGGTCCGGTCGGACCCGTCGCGCCCGGGCTCCCTGACGGTCCGGTCGGCCCTTGCGCCCCCTGGACGCCCTGTGTTCCAACAGGTCCCATGGGTCCGGTCATACCCGTCGCTCCGGTCGGGCCTGTGGCTCCGATCGGCCCTATAGCTCCTGCAGGGCCGGTGGGACCGGTCGGGCCTTCCGCTCCCTCCGGGCCGCGCGGCCCACCGGCAGGCCCGGTCGGGCCTGTGGCCCCTGGCAGCCCGCGCGGCCCGACATCTCCCTGCGCGCCGGTAGGGCCTGTTGCGCCGGCGGGCCCGGTTTCGCCCATGGCTCCGCGCGGCCCGGTCGGGCCGATCCGCCCTACAGGCCCTGTGGCCCCGGTCGGCCCCGTTGGCCCGACTTTCCCGCCACAGGGCGGAGCGGGGACATGGCAGGCCCGTGCAGGGCAACACGGGCAGCCGACACAGTATAGGCGGCGTCCCAAGGGACAGCGCATGCAGTTGGACATGGCAGGCCAGCTCCTTTCGCCGGGGCATATCTTCTTCAGTCTATGCAGGCGCGATGGATGCGTTCCCATACCACCCCAAAAGTCGTTTCAGCGGGCGCGGCGGTCGTGCCGGCCGTCGGAATAAAAGCGTTTCTTGTCCTCGTACATGCGGTGGTCGGCTTCGTCAAACTGCTCTTTGATATCGCAGCCACTGCCGCGCCACGAGGCTCCGGCGGAGATCTGCAATCCATCCTTGCGCATGGCTTCGCGCACGGCGTTCACGCCCTTGCGGAAAGCCTCCTCGCCGCTGCTGGCGTCGATGACCACGAACTCGTCGCCGCCGGTGCGGTAGGCCTTGCCTTCAAACACGCGGCGGATGTGCGCCGCCACGCGGTGGATGAGCATATCTCCGGCGCTGTGCCCTTCGCGGTCGTTGGTGGCTTTAAGACCGTTGATGTCAAAGCAGGCCACGCCCAGACGCTCGCCTGGGTCGCTGTGCCGGCGGCGCAGCTCGGCATTGAAGCTGTTGCGGTTGAAAAGCCCGGTGAGCGTGTCCTCATAGCTGAGGCGTTTGAGCGTTTCTTCCAGCTCCACGCGGCGGGTGACGTCAAAGGCGATGCACTGGATGATCTGTCCGCGCTCATCTTCGCTGATGAACGTGTTCGTGCCCGTGAGGCAGAGGCGCCTTCCGTCGCGGCTGTCCATGTGGAAGTCTACATGCGTCACATCACCCGGCGCTTTGAGCGCTTCGAGCGCGTACGCCATCCGCCCGGCGTCTCCGGCGATGATGCCGTCGTAGAAGCCGCGCGACCAGTCGAGCGCGCGCGCCTCGTCCTCCGTCACGCCGAGGATGTCGCAAAGCGTGCGGTTGAAGGTGAGCAGATGGTAAACGCCGCCTTTGCGCATCAGGCGGATGATGCCGCAGGATACGGTATCGTAGATGCTGCGCAGTTCCGCCGTCTGCTCGGCGATCCGTTTTTTCTGTTCCTCCACGCACTGTTGCAGGTATTCGTAAGTCTGGCGCGCCACCCTGGTGGGGAAGCCCACGTCGCCCTCCGTCATCTCGGCGTAGGGGTTGGAGATGTGGATATGGCAGCAGCGCAGCGTGCCTTCGACCGCGCGAAAGACCATGGCCACGCGCTGATGCACGCGCAGGTAGACGTTCGTCGAAGGATCGGTGGCGATCCACAGTCTGCCGGTACACAAAAACACACCTGGGGCAATGGCGATGGCGTCGTAGTGCTCATCGGAGATATTGCATTTGGGCACCTTGCCGGCGAACTGGCGGAAAATGGCCTTGACCGTCTCCGTACCGGAGGCGTACTCCTCCTCGCCGGTGCCGAGCCATAAAAAGCGGTCGTCGAACCAAGCGAGTATGCCGTCCACGTCGTTTTCACAGTAGTGCCTGTGCATCAGATAGCTGGTCAGCGCCACAGCGCCGCGCTCGTCTGCGTCAAATGAGGGGATCAGAGGCTCGTTCAAGGCGATCCTTCCTTCCGGTATCGTAACACAAATTGCTCGTGATATAAAAACTATATCACGGAAGCGGACAAAAAGCAACGCTCAAACGCGAAATGGGGGGGAGGCGCGCGCCTCCCCCGTGGTTCATCCCTCATCCTGTCCGCTTTCCGCGCCGGGCGCGAGCCGCATCTCCAGCGTGCCCGTCAGCCCTTTGGCGGTGAAGCCGATGTAGCTGCTGCCCGAGGGCAGCGTCAGCGTCCGTTCAAATCCCCCCTGAGCGTCGAGCAGCACTTCGAGCATGTGTTTGCCGGACATGAGGAACAGCGTGCCGCCGCCGTTCTCCGCTTCGAGGGAGAACGTCACCCGCACATCGCGCCCCACGGTGGAGGTGCCGCCGAAGAGGTATTCCGTGCCGCTGAAGTTTTCATACTCCGCGCGGTACGTCCCCTGAAAATGGTCCACGCCAAAGGCGCGCACGCCCTGGAGCTGTATGGCGGGGGTGAGGGCGAACTGCCCGGCGAACTGCACCACGCTCTCGTAGGCGGAGAGCACGCCATCCTTGGAAAAGCGGCAGCCGCCCAGCCCCAGGACGATGAGGGCGACGCAAACAAAAGCCAGGATCACAGCAAGCCAGCGCATGCAAAGCGCCTCCTTTCAGGTCAGTCAGTCGTCAGAACCGACGATGCGGTAGTAGGTGCGGGCGGTGAGGCCGTAGCAGGCGGCGTAGATGAGCGCAAACGCCGCCACGCTTACCAGCGTACAGAGCGCGAACAGCCCCACGTCGTTGATGCCCACCAGCGGCAGAAGCCGCATGATGAAGGGGAAGGCAAAGGCGATGTGCACGCAGGCGGTGATAAGCGGCAGGTAGAACATGATGAGCACCTGTGAGCGCACGGAGCGGCGTATCTCCGCCTTTTCCAGGCCGACCTTGCGCATGATGGAGAAGTTGCGCTTGTCGTCATAGCCCTCGGAAAGCTGCTTGTAGTACATGATCAGCACCGTGGCCATGATGAACAGCAGCCCGAGGAACACGCCGAGGAAGAACAGCCCGCCGTTCATGCTGTAAATGTAGTCGCGCTCCTGCTCGCGCACATAGACGCGCACGCCCTCGACCCCCGCGTCTTCGGAAAGGCGCGAGAACAGATCGTCCTGACGGAAGATATTCTCAAAGTCCACCGGCTCGGCAATGTCGAAGGCGACCTGATGGATGATCGACGAGGCCGCGGTATCGTAGATCTCCCGCTGTCGCCTGTCCAGCTCCTCCAGTGTGTCCATGTCGGGCGTTACGAGGGTGAGGATGTCCCCGTAAAGACCGTAGTAGCTGCCGGTGAAGGTGGCCATCAGGTCCACGTCGCCGGGGTCGAGCGTTTCAAACTCCATGCCCAGCAGTTCGATGCTGTCGCCATCGTAGGGGAACAGGTAGATCTGGTCGGGTTCCAGCACGTCGTTGCGCCCCGTGAGGCGGTTGAAGTCCTCCAGAGACACGCAGCTGAGTGTCACCAGTTCGCCGGAATTGAAGTCCGAGGTATAATCGAAGATCATCTTACCGTCGCGCAGCAGGCCAGAAAATTCCTCTTTCACATAGTCGATGCGGTTTTCTGCCGTCCAGCCGTTGTCCGCCAGCCAGTCGTCGATGACGGCGTTTACGTCGTCCCGGCGTTCGAGGTCCCAGTCCTGCACGGCGATCTCGCGCGGGTAGCGCCCCATGAGGCTGCTCTCCGTGCCGATGAACATCGTCGAGGTGGCAGAGAGCATCACCAGCACCATCGTCGAGAGGATGCAGATGTTGCCCAGGCCGACTGCGTTCTGCTTCATGCGGTACATCATGCCGGAAACGGAGATGAAGTGCTCCGGCTGATAGTAGTAGTGCCGGTTCCGCTTCAGGAGCTTCAAAACGGCGATGCTGCCGGCGGTGAACAGGCAGTAGGTGCCGATGATGACCAGCACCACGGCCACGAAGAAGAACATCAGCGCTTCCAAAGGGTTCTGGATGGTCACGGCCATCAAGTAACCCGAACCCAGCGTCACGACGCCGATGAGTACCAGCAGCCACTTGGCCTTTGGTTCGCGCTCGCCCACCTTGTCGCCGCGCAGAAGTTCCACGGGGCTGGCAAAGTGTACCAGACGGATGTTGTTGAGCAGGATGAGCAGGAAGATCGCCGCGAAGATGAAAAGCGTGATCAGCGCCGCCTTCAGGGAGAACGTCAGCCCGAAGGCAACGTCGAAGTCCAGCAGCTTCAGCAAAAACAGGAGCACCAGCTTGGAGAGCGCCGCGCCCAGCGCCAGACCAACGACCGCGCTGAACAGCCCCACGAACAGCGTTTCAAAGAACATCATCTTCGCCAGATGCTTTTTCTCCATGCCCAGCACGTTGAGCAGGCCGAACTCCTTGCGCCGCCGCTTGGTGAGGAAGCTCGAGGTGTAAAAGAGGAAGATGACCGCGAAGATGGTCACCACGAAGCTGCCCAATACCAGCGTCGAGCGGATGGTGATCTCGCCGCGCGTGCCCGTGAGGCCGGGATCCTCCGGGAGCATGTAGAGGATGTAGGTCATGGCCACGGTGAATACGCAGGAGAGGATGTAGGGGATATACGTCCGCGCGTTTTTGCGGATGTTGTCAAGCGCCAGCCGCGCGTAGAAGAGTTTACGCATGGTAGGAAACCTCCATGCCGGCAAATTCGCCCTGCGGCTCGGGGCTGGAAAGGGCGTTCATGGCGTCGAGTATGCGTTGGTAGAACTCGTGTTCCGCCGCGCCGCCGCGGTAGAGCTGGTGGAACACCACGCCGTCGCGCAAAAACAGCACCCTGCCCGCGTGGCTGGCGGCCTTGACTGAGTGCGTGACCATGAGGATGGTCTGCCCCTCGCGGTTGATCTCGCCGAAGAGGTTGAGCAGCGAGTCCGTGGCGCGGGAGTCGAGCGCGCCGGTCGGCTCGTCGGCCAGCAGAAGCTGCGGGGAAGTGATCAGCGCCCGCGCCACCGCCGTGCGCTGCTTTTCGCCGCCAGAGATCTCGTAAGGGTACTTGGCCAGCAATTTGTCGATGCCCAGCTTGCGCGCCAGCGGCTTGATGAGCAGCGACATGTCGTCGGCGGACATGCGCTTGAGCACCAGCGGAAGGTAGATGTTGTCGCGCACGCTGAAGGTGTCCAGCAGGTTGAACTCCTGAAACACAAAGCCGAGATTGTCGCGGCGGAAGGCGGCCAGCTCCTTTTCCGGGATGTCGGTCAGTTTGCGGTCGCCCAGCCAGACCTCGCCGCTGGTGGGCTTGTCCAGCGCCGCCAGTATGTTGAGCAGCGTCGTCTTGCCCGAGCCGCTCTCGCCCATGATGGCGACGTACTCGCCCCGCTCCACGGAAAAGGAAACGTTGGCCAAAGCCTGTACGTGATGCGCGCCAAAGCGCGTGGTATACACCTTTTTCAGATTGTTCGCCCGAAGAATGGTCATGTGGGAAACCTCCTTGAGAAGATGTATACAGCATAGCACGCCCCAAAGGCCGCTGCCATAACTTAACCTTACATTTTGGCCTCCAACCTTACATTTTTGTAAGGTTGGGACGGGGAACGCCATTTGAGACGCGCGGAAAAGGCGTTTTGTTCCAAAAACACGCAAAGCGCCCGCAGGGACGCTCTGCCGCAAAGGTCATTCCGAAAGCTCGGGGCGCTTTAAGGAGATATGCACGCGCGTGCCGCCGCCGGGACGGGCGTCGATGTGTATCGAATGCCCGAGCATGGTCAGCACCCGCCGCGTGAGATAGAGGCCGATGCCGGTGGACTTGCGGTCTGTGCGGCCATTGTAGCCGGTATAGCCGCGCTCGAACACGCGCGGCAAATCTTCCGGGGCGATGCCGATGCCCGTGTCGGCGATGACCAGATGGTCGTTTTCCACGTACATGGAGATGGAACCCTCGGGCGTGTACTTGACGGCGTTGGAAAGCAGCTGCTCCACGCAGAAGCCGAACCACTTTTCATCCGTCAGCACCTGCCGGCCGGTCGGCTGTATCTCCAGCCGCAGCTCCTGATGGATAAAGAAGCGGGCGTACTTGCGGGCGGCGGCGCGCAGGATGGTGTCCAGATCG
>DVGE01000075.1 GCA_018712885.1 Candidatus Pullichristensenella stercoripullorum
TGCGAAGACCTCTGGGCGCCCCTGCCCACCGGCGTCAAGCTCGCCCTCGCCGGGGCGACGGTGCTGGTCAACCCCTCGGCCAGCGACGCCATCGCCGGCAAGCGCGATTACCGGCGCGAACTGGTGTCCTCCCAGTCCGCGCGTCTGGCGGCGGCCTATGTCTACGCCGGGGCCGGGCCGGATGAGTCCACGCAGGACGTGGTCTTTGCCGGGCATTCGCTGATTTATGAATACGGCAGCAAGTTGGCCGAGTCTGAGCCGTTTTACGAGGGGCTGCTCTTTGCCGACGCGGACGTGGGCTTCCTCGCCCTCGAGCGCCGCGCCAACAACGACTTCCGCGAGGGCGTGGGCGAAGCCTGCGGGACGGTCTCGTTCTCCCAGCCCCTGCGCGCGCTTGAACTGCGCCGCTTCATCGACCCCGCGCCCTTCATCCCCCACGACCCCGACCATCTTTCCGAGCGCGCCGAAGAACTGCTCTCCATCCAGGCGCACGGCCTCGCCCGCCGCCTGCGCCACACGCATGCGCAGAAACTGGTGCTGGGCGTGTCCGGCGGGCTGGATTCCACGCTGGCGCTGCTGGTGTGCGTGCGCGCTTTGAAGCTGGCGGGCATGGACGCCGGGCACCTCACCGCCGTGACCATGCCCTGCTTCGGCACCACGCAGCGCACGCGTTCCAACGCCGAGGTCATGGCCCGCGAGGTGGGCGCGGACTTCCGCGTCATCGACATCCAGAAGGCCACTTTGCAGCACATGGCCGACATCGGCCTTTCCGTGGAAGACCGCTCCACCGCCTACGAAAACGCGCAGGCCCGCGAGCGCACGCAGGTGCTCATGGACATCGCCAACGCCGAAAACGGCCTGGTGGTGGGCACGGGCGACCTTTCCGAGAGCGCGCTGGGCTGGGCCACCTACAACGGCGACCACATGAGCATGTACGGCGTCAACTGCTCCATCCCCAAGACGCTCATCCGCCACCTCGTGGCCTACGAAGCCTCGCATGCCGCCACGCCTGCGCTGCAAAAGGCGCTGCTGGACGTGCTGGACACGCCCGTCAGCCCCGAACTTCTGCCGCCCAAGGACGGCGAGATCGCCCAGAAGACCGAGGACCTGGTCGGCCCCTACCGCCTGCACGATTTCTTCCTCTACCACATGCTGCGCCGCCGCGCCGCGCCGGAGAAGATCCTGCGCCTTGCCAAGATCGCCTTTGCCGGCGAGTACGACGAGGAGACCATCCGCAAGTGGCTGACGGTGTTCACGCGGCGCTTTTTCCAGCAGCAGTTCAAGCGCAGCTGCATCCCGGACGGCCCCAAGGTGGGCAGCGTGTCCCTCTCGCCGCGCGGCGACTGGCGCATGCCCACGGACGCCGCCTGGCAACTGTGGCGGCTTGCAGAGGCATAAGCGGCTCCTCGCGCGTGTTTTGCATCCCCGCGCCGCAAAGGGCGGCGCTTTTCCAGCATGCCGGCTGCCGCAACCAGAAAAGAAATTGCACGGCTACGAGTTCGCGGTCAAAGCCGTGAATGGGCATGAAAAAGCACCGCTGTGAGGCGGCGCACAGGATGTTGACAAAGTGGGCAGACGGTCAGAGCGTTGAGAAAGCCCGCAAGCAAGGAAATTTTGCCAGCGGCAAAATTTATCGCCAGTGGCGACTTGCAAGCCTTTGGGCTTGCAACCTTGCGACTGGATTTAACGATCCCGAAGGGCTCGGCAAATCCACCGCCGGAAGCAAAAATCGCTCCTGATTTCTATATTTGATCAGAGCGATTTTTGCGTTTGTGGGCTTTGTCAGCGCTCTGACACCGCTGTGAGGTGGTGCAAGTTCGATCGATCCAATTTTCAAATCCCTGTTGTTATCGGAACGCTATCGTAATACAATCTGTCTGGGCAAATATCCTGTCCGCCGTCCCACTTTATAGACAGGCCGGCGACATGGACGGTGTTAAACACGCTGACATCCTTTAATTGCGAAAACCATTCGCCATGAAGATATGGTTTCACATCAAACATCCTCGTTTCTCCATTGTTGAAACCGACTTTCAATGTGAAATTCTCTCCGGGCTCTACGGTCACGGCTCTTGGCCGCATAAACTTTTCCACGATCACAAAATCCCGACCAGCCTTTCTGTGTCGTTCTTTGGCGTGGATTCTTTATACAGATACTCTGGCGCAACGTCCAATTCGCCATCAAGCCACGTCAGGACGCCGTGGTCGATGGTGAAATCGCGGAACACAGCGGGGTCGCGCAGAGGCGCGAACAGCTCGGAGTCCAAGAGTTTTTTGCCGTCAAAATCACGAATGGATCCATCGTCAAAAAACAGCATGAGGCCATAGTCGCCGTGGGGAACAGCTTCGTTCACATGCAAAATTTTCTGGTCGTTCCCGGCATACACGATCCCGTTTTTTACATACATACCGTTCACCTCTATTTCAAAGGTTCGATCTTGCCAATGGGCTTTTCGCGGACGGCGTTATTCCACGCCTGATACAGTTCCCTTTCGTGAAGAATTATCCATGCGCGAAGAAGGATGTACTTCTTGCCAGGAATGGAACCGGCAAGAATTTCACCATCCAAACCAACAGCCGCTTCATGGTCGCCGCAACAGATATGGATGTGC
Source organism: Candidatus Pullichristensenella stercoripullorum (assembly GCA_018712885.1). Classification (GTDB taxonomy): domain Bacteria; phylum Bacillota; class Clostridia; order Christensenellales; family Aristaeellaceae; genus Pullichristensenella; species Pullichristensenella stercoripullorum. Next base: position 2,613 of record DVGE01000075.1, read on the forward strand.
GGCTTGTAGTGCTGGTCGTTGTCCCGGTACTGCATCCTTACGATGATCCCGTCAAAGCGGCATAATTCAGGCAATATGATCACCTCCGCGATCCCATGTATGTCGGTCGCCATTGCCCCTGATTCTATTGTACCATGCTCAAGTCTGGACAGTCAAGGTAAACGCCTTCTCCGCGCGCCCGTCCAGTGGGCGTTATGCGCGGCGCCGCCTGGCAACTGTGGCGGCTTGCGGATAAATAGGTCGTCTTTCGCGTTCGCTACGAGTATTTACGCATGTTTTGCGGCTTTATGCCATCAAACACAGTCCTTTTCCGGTATACTGTTCCCTGCCGAAAAAGGCGTTATCATACGGATATTTGTTTGGAGGAACGACCAGGAAAAAGTTGCTTGTTTTGCCATGATCCTCTGCGCGCTGGCGCTGGCCATGACCGGCTGCTCCAAGAAGGAAGAGCCCGCCGCCGAGGAACCGGCTGCTGAGGTAGAGGCCGCCACCGCCGCCGAAGCGCTGCAGAAAGGCGTTGAGAACGCCGCCACCGATGTGAAGGAAGGCGGCTCCAAGGCCGTCGAAGCGCTGACCTCCGGCGATACCGAGGGCGCGGTCGACGCGGTGAAGGATGGCGTTTCCGAGGCCGTCGAGGACCTGAAGGAAGGCGTCTCTGACGCCGACAGCGCGCTCGTCGAGGGCGCCGCCGAACAACGCGGAGATACACGGGGCCTGTTCCCATCGCGGAGGCGGGCCTTTTTGTGTGGCGGCACGCCGCCCGGCAACTGTGGCAATTTTCGGATAAATCGGTTATATTTCGTATTCTCAGCAAACATTTACATGTGTTTTACGAATTTATGTCATGAAAGACAATCCTTGCGGATATACTAGTTCATGTCCTGAAAGGAAGCATCAAAACGGACATTTGGAGGGATAACCATGAAAAAGATCCTTGTTTTCGCCATGATCCTTTGCGTGCTGGCGCTGGCCATGACCGGCTGCTCCAAGAAGGAAGAGCCCGCGGCCACCGAAGCCCCCACCGTAGCGGCCACTGAGGAGCCCGTCGCGGAAGCCACTGAAGAGCCCGTCGCGGAAGCCACTGAAGAGCCCGCCGCGGAAGCCACCGAGGTGCCCGCTGAGGCCACCGACGCCGAGCCCGCCGCCGAGGAGGAGCCCGCCGCTGAGGAACCGGCCGCTGAGGAGCCTGCCGAGGAGACCGCTGCCGAATAACGCGGCGGCAAACGCCAAACGCGAAAGACCCGTTCCCCCTTCCGGGGCGCGGGTCTTTTCTCTTTGGGGCGCACCGCGGGACGGAAAAGCGCTCGCGCGGAGAGCAGACGCCGCGGGCAGGGTGCGCTCCGGGCAGGCGGGCAAAGCGTTCCCCTGTCTCCGTTCGTCCGTCCCGCCGTCCGCGCGCATCCCGCGCCGGCGGCTTTTTGGGCGGGAGACCTTTCGGAAAACGCGCCCCTGGCCGCGTCCCCACTCCCGGCGGAGCGCGCCAAGATCAGACTACGGTCTTTATTGACGGCATCGTGAACAAACAGACCGCGGTCCGATAACAAAAGGCGCATCTTCGTCGCAACGCGCGCATATTTTTCCGGCGGCGCGGGCGGCAAAGTTTTCCAAACCTTTCTTGTCCGCGCGCGCTTTCTGTGCTAAAATCTTCCTGTACTTCTTATGCGATGGAGGGCGGGACGATGACCTACCGGCACACGATGTACGCGAGCTATCTCGGCTCTGTCACGCAGGCGATCAACAATCTGCCGTCGCTTCTGTTCGTCACCTTCAACGAGCGCTTCGGCGTGTCGCTGGAGCAGCTGGGCCTTCTGGTGTCCATCATCTTCTTCATCCAGATGCTGGTGGATACGCTGGCGGCGCGCTACGCCGACCGCCTCGGTTACCGCCGGGCGGTGGTGCTCGGGCAGGCGCTGGCCGCGCTGGGGCTCTTGCTGCTGGGCACGCTGCCCTACGTGCTGGAAAACACCTTCGCCGCCATCCTCATCTCCACCGCCGTCAGCGCCATGGGCTGCGGGCTTCTGGAGGTGCTGGTCAGCCCCATCGTCGAATCGCTGCCCGGCGAGCACAAGGAAAAGACGATGAGCCTGCTGCACTCCTTCTACTGCTGGGGCTACGTGGCGGTCGTGCTGCTTTCCACAGCCTACTTCGCCGCCTTCGGCGTGGAGAACTGGCGCTATCTGCCCCTTGCGTGGGCCGTATTGCCCCTTGCCAACGCCTTTTTGTACGCCAGGGTGCCGATGGTGCCGCCGGTGGCGGAGCACGAGCGCACGCCCATCCGGTCGATGTTCGGGAAAAAGGTCTTCTGGCTGTTTTTGCTGATGATGATCTGCGCCGGCGCGAGCGAACAGGCCATGGGCCAGTGGGCGAGCCTCTTTGCCGAGCGCGGCCTCAACGTGAGCAAGACCGTGGGCGACCTGCTCGGCCCCTGCGCGTTCGCGGCGCTGATGGGGCTGGCGCGCCTTTTGTACGGCAAATTCGGCGAGCGGCTCAACATCCGCCGGGCGATGGTGTTCTCCGCGGCGCTGTGCGTGTGCTGCTATCTGGTGGCGGCCAACGCCCCGCACCCCCTGCTGGGGCTGCTCGGCTGCGCGCTGACGGGCTTTTCCGTGGCGCTGATGTGGCCGGGCACGTTCTCCATCGTGGCGCGCGTCTTCCCGCAGGGCGGCACGGCGGTGTTCGCGCTGCTGGCGCTGGCGGGCGATGTGGGCAACTCCGTGGGGCCGGGGCTGGTGGGCTTCGTCTCCGGCGGCGCGGGCCTCAACGCCGCGCTGATGGTCGCCTGCGCTTTCCCCGTGCTGATGCTCGCCGCCTCGCTGTACATCGCCTTTGAGGGGCGGAGAAAGTAGCCCTGCGGCGAACCGCAGAAAAGCCGGACAAACGGGGCGGCGGACGGCGGCCCCGAACGCAGGGAACGCCTTTGGCGCGCGTTCGCCAAGGCGCAGACGGTCAAAAAAGCCCAAAGAAGAGCGCGAGAGAGCCGAAGCCCTTTCGCGCTTTGCTCGTTTCCGGCGGCAGATCAAAAACCCACAGAGTCTTCAAACCGGCCAAGGCCGCCTCGCGCGGCGGGAACGGGGCGATCTTCGCGTCGGGAGACCTTATTTCCCGGGGCGAAAATCGGAGAGCGTGTGGTCGGAGGCGCAGGAGGCGCACGATCCTGCGGTCTCGCCGAAGGCGTTCTTCCTTTGCGCGGCGGGCGGACATGTTTTGCGTCAACAAAGCTCCGGCGGGGATACGATCTCCACGCGCAGCGCGGCGGGCGCGTCGGTGGCGGCGCAGAGCAGACAGCCGCCCACCTCGGCGCGGGCGAGGAACGCGACGCGCTCGCCGAGGCGGAAGATCTCCGTCTCCCGCGCGCAGAGCGTGCGAAAGCCGCCGGAAAGCCCCGCGCCGGTGAGCTTGAGATAGCTCTCCACGCCCACCCATTCGCGCACGGGGATGGCGGCGGCGCGGTCTTTGCGCTCTATGTCCACGCCCACCGGGGCGCGATGCAGGGCGCACACGGCCCAGTCGCCGGCGTGAGCGAGGCTGATGTGCCAACCCCGCCCGTCCCGAAGCACCGGCTTGCCCCCGGGCAGGCGCAGGCAGGCGGGCGGCGGCGCGTAGCCGTCCAGATGGCGGGCGAGCGCCGCGTGCAGCGCCAGCTCCGCCCCCAGCGAGCGGCGGCGGTCGGCGATATTTTTCAGCGCCGCCATGCGCGCGCGGCGGTCTGGGGAGACGAAGGACGCCCACACCGCGCTGTCGGCGTCCAGCGCCGAAACATCGAGGGCGTAGAGGTGGATGGTGTCCATGGTTCACCTCCTTGGAAGGCGGGTATTCCGCGTTCGCGGCACAGGCGCGCGGGCATATCGCGCCGGTTGGCGTGGATCGGAAGAAGATGTCGAGGATAATGATTCGCCGGGGAACCCTCTCTCTGCACGAACCGCGCCCCGGGGACGGCTTCATGGCGGTGGCAGTACGCTGGAAGCCCCCTGCGCGCTGTCGGTCGTTTGGCATATCGCGCCGGACGGCTCGCTTCGGGGGAAGATGTCAACGATAGTGATTCGCCGGGAATCCCTCACTGCACGAACCGCGCCCCCCGGGGACGGT
>DVGE01000076.1 GCA_018712885.1 Candidatus Pullichristensenella stercoripullorum
TGGATGTATGTCCAATAAAGTTCTGGAGGGAAAAAGCATGAGTGTGGAACGCAATTTGCCCATCGTTCGTGAGCGCAAGCTGGCGATCCTGAAGGGCGACCCGGAGCTTTGCGACAAGCAGAAAAAAGCCGGAAAGCTCCTGGCAAGGGAGCGCGTGGCACGGCTGTTTGACGCTTCGAGCTTTGTCGAGCTCGACGTGCTCAACGCCGACGCCGGCGTCGTCACCGGCTACGGCCTGGTCGACGAAAAGCCCGTTTACGTCTACGCGCAGGACTTCACCGTCAAGGGCGGTTCCGTCGGCGCGCAGCACGCCAAAAAGATACTCAAAGTCATGGATCTCGCCGAGAAGACCGGCGCGCCCCTGGTCGCCATCCTCGACACCGCCGGCGCGCGCCTGGACGAGGGTTTGGACGCCATGAACGCCTACGCCATGATCGCCGGCCGTGTCAGCGCCCTGTCCGGCGTGGTGCCGCAGGTGACGCTGGTGCTCGGGCATTGCGGCGGCACCGCCTCCGCCATCGCCGGCATGAGCGACGTCGTGGTCATGAGCAAGAACGGCAGCCTCTTCGTCAACGGCCCGCGCGTGGTCTCCGCCGTGGCCGGCAAGGAGCTCTCGCTGGAAGACATCGGCGGCTCCTCCGCCTCCGTGCGCTCGGGCATGGCCCAGCTCACCGCCGAGAGCGACGAGGAAGCCATCGCCCTGGCCCGCAAGGTGGTGGCCATGCTGCCCGCCAACAACATGGATGAGGCCGTGGATCTGCCCCGCGACGACATGAACCGCGAGCTTCCCCAGTTCAACGCCATCGACAAGGTGGACGACGTGCGCGACCTTCTGCGCGGCGTGGCCGACCTGGGCGACATCGTCGAGCTCGGCGAGGACTTCGCCCCCTCGATGGTCACGGCGCTTGGCAAGCTCGGCGGCGCGACCGTGGGCTTCATCGCCAACCAGCCCGCCAAGGACGAAGGCCGCCTGACGGTCTACGGCTGCAAGAAGGCCGCCCGCTTCGCCGCCTTCTGCGATTGCTTCTCCATCCCCGTGATCACCGTGGTCGATTCCGTGGGCATGAAGATCTCCACCGCCCCGCAGGGCGAGCTCTCCCGCGCCGGCGCGCAGCTGCTCTTCGCCCTCAGCGAGGCCAACACGCCGCGCATCGCTCTGGTGGTCGGTCAGGCCATCGGCATGAGCTACGCGGCCCTGGCTTCCCGCGCCGTTTCGGACATGGTCTATGCCTGGCCGGGCAGCGTCTTCTCCCCGGTGAGCGCCCCCATCGCCGCGCAGCTGCTTTACGCGGATGAGATGAAGGCCGCCGAGGATCCCTACGCCAAGCGCGCCGAGCTCGAACAGCGCTACATGGACGACGTGGCCGACGCGGTCAACGCCGCCAAACAGGGCTATGTGGACGACGTCATCGAGCCTTCCGCCACCCGCCAGATGCTCTGCGCCGCCGTGGAGATGCTCTCCGGCAAGCGCGATACGCGGCCCGCGAAGAAGCACGGCAACATGCCGCTGTAATAGAGGAGGGTCTTTATGAACATCTGGGGTGAGTCCCTTTCCGTGATGGGCATCGGCCTGGTCATGGTCTTCCTTGGCCTGTTCATACTCATCGCCTTCATCTACATCATCAACGCCGTCGTCGCCGGCAAGGGCGAAAAGCGTGAAGAGGCGTCTGCCGAGGCTCCGGCTCCGGCGCCCGCTCCCGCGCCTGCCCCGGCCCCCGCGCCGGCAGCGCTTACGGGCATCGACCCGCAGGTGGTGGCCGTCATCGCCGCCGCCGTCGCCGCCATGGATGCCAATGGCAAGCCGCTCGTCATCCGCTCGATCCGCCGCTCGCCCGGCTGGAAACGCGCCTCGCGCGCCGAGCAGGTCTACCGCTTCTGATCGGACAGTAAAAACCGTGATTTAGAAGATTTTTAGGAGGAACAAGTTATGCGCAAGTTCTCTATCACCGTAAATGGTCAGGCCTACGAGGTCGAAGTCGAGGAGATCGGCGGCGCGCCCGTGTTCGCGCCCGCTCCCGCGCCCGCCTATGCGCCCGCGCCCATGGCCGCTCCGGCCCCCGCTCCGGCTCCGGCGCCCGCTCCCGCCGCCGCGCCCGCTCCGGCTCCCGCTGCCGCCGCTCCGGCCCCGGCGCCTGCCGCCGCCCCCGCGCCTGCCGCTGCCGCTGGCGGCGAGCCGGTCAAGGCTCCGATGCCCGGCAACATCCTCGATGTGCGCGTCAGCGCCGGTCAGGCCGTGAAGAAGGGCGACGTGCTGCTCATCCTTGAAGCCATGAAGATGGAAAACGAGATCCTCGCCGCCCGCGACGGCGTGGTCGCCTCCGTGGCGGTCGCCAAGGGCGCGACGGTCAACTCCGGCGACGTGATGCTGACCCTGAACTGACGCATCCGCGGCGCGCCGGACGGCCCGCAGCCGCCCCGGCGCGCCCCCATATGCCGTTTTCCAAAGTTCATTCAGCGACCTGGAGGGTTAAACATGTTCAAGAAAGTCAAGCGCACGCGCGCATTCGTGTGCCTGCTTGTGATGTTCGCCGTGTTGCTCGTATGGGGCTTCGCGGAGAACGTCGTGCAGGCTCCGGCGGCTGACGGCGCTGCCGAGGCGACCGTGGAGGAGGCGCTGGACGCGCCCGCCGAGGATACCCTCGAGCGTGACCTCGCCGCCGCCAACGGCGAAACGGACTTTGCGGGCGGCACCGTCCGCGTCATCGAAGCGCAGGAAGAAGAGGAAACGACGCAGATCGACTTCGTCAGCGGCATGCAGGCCATCTGGGAGTCCACCGGCCTTGCCAATGGCGACTGGCAGCAGTACGTGATGATCCTCGTCGCCTTCGTGCTGCTCTACCTTGCCATCGTCAAGGGCTTTGAGCCGCTGCTGCTTCTGCCCATTTCCTTTGGCATGCTGCTGGCCAACCTGCCCCTGGGCGGCCTCATGGACGACCCGACCTTCAAGTACTTCGCCACGCTGCAGGAGGCGCAGCAGTACGCCGCGCCCTACGGCAAGGAAGTGACGATGGTCTCCAAGATGTTCTGGGACGTCGGCGGCCAGGTGTTCACCAGTGAATCCGCGGCCTTGGCGGCTGGCTTTGACGCCGCGCTGCCCACCTGCTCGCGCTACTTCCGCGATCTCTATCAGGTGGCGAACGCCAACGGCGGATTGTTCTACTACCTCTATCAGGGCGTCAAGCTGGGCATCTACCCGCCGCTCATCTTCATGGGCGTGGGCGCGATGACGGACTTTGCCCCCCTGATCGCCAACCCGAAGTCCCTGCTTCTGGGCGCGGCGGCGCAGCTGGGCATTTTCATCGCCTTCATCCTCGCCCGCCTGCTCGGTTTCAATTCTTCGGAAGCGAGCTCCATCGGCATCATCGGCGGCGCGGACGGCCCCACAGCCATCTTCGTCACCACCCATCTGGCCCCGCACCTTCTGGGCGCCATCGCCGTGGCCGCGTACAGCTACATGGCGCTGGTTCCGGTCATCCAGCCGCCCATCATGCGCGCTTTGACCACCAAGAAGGAGCGTTCTATCGTCATGCAGCAGTTGCGCCCGGTCAGCAAGCGCGAACTGGTGATCTTCCCCATCGCGGTGACGGTCATCGTCTCGCTGCTTCTGCCCTCGGCCGCCCCGCTGATCGGCATGCTGATGTTCGGCAACCTCCTGCGCGTCTCCGGCGTCACCGAGCGCCTGTCCAAGACCGCGCAGAACGAACTGATGAACATCGTCACCATCTTCCTGGGCATCACCGTCGGCGCGAC
>DVGE01000077.1 GCA_018712885.1 Candidatus Pullichristensenella stercoripullorum
ATCGGCTAAGCCGGCAGTGCCGGCGGCCAGCGCTGCCGCGTTGAAAGCGCCCGGAAACCATGCCCGGCAAGAATGGGCATGTTTTCCTTCGTTTCCGCGCCGCGCAACGCCGCTGGAGACGGCTCCGAACCGAACAAAACCGACGCAAAGGAGGATACACCATGGCCAACACCCCCACCCCGCACATCGGCTGCCATCCCGGCGACTTCGCCCGCACCGTATTGATGCCCGGCGACCCGCTGCGCGCCAAGTTCATCGCCGACACCTACCTCACCGACGCCAAACTGGTCAACAACGTGCGCGGCGTACACGGCTACACCGGCACCTGGCAGGGCAAGCGCGTCAGCGTCATGGCCTCGGGCATGGGCATGCCGTCCATCGGCATCTATTCCTACGAGCTGTACAACTTCTACGGCGTGGAGAACATCATCCGCATCGGTTCCGCCGGGGCGATGACCGACAAGCTGCACCTGCGCGACATCGTGGCCGGCATGAGCGCCTACACCAACTCCAATTACGGCGCTTCCTTCGGCTTCAATGGCCATCTGGCCCCCTGCTGCAGCTACGAGCTTCTGACCAAGGCCGTGGAGGCGGGCAAGGCGCTGGGCCAGCCCATCGTGCCCGGCCCCATCTTCTCCTCGGACTGCTTCTACGAGCAGGGCTGCGATGAGACATCCTCGTCGCTCCTTGCCAAGCTGGGCGTTTTGTGCGTGGAGATGGAGGCGGCGGCGCTGTATCTGAACGCGGCGGCGGCGGGCAAGAACGCCCTGGCGCTGCTGACCATCTCCGACAGCCTCGTCACCGGCGAAGCGCTGCCGGCGGAGGACCGCCAGAACACGTTCACCAAGATGATGGAGATCGCGCTGACCATTGCGTGATGCCGCGCAAAGCAAAGACCGCCCCGGCGTGAGGCGGTCTTTTTCATTTTTGGATTCTCCTCTCCCCTACCACTCGATCTCCACCACGTCCTCAGCGGCGCTAAAACCATCCTCCGGCATGGCGGCTGGGGCGGTGGCGGAGGCGGTAGCCGCTACGGTGGGGGCGGGAACGGGGTCTTCCAGGCGCGGGGGCTGGATGAGCACCATCAAAAGCCAGAAGAGCGCGGCGAGGAAAATGGCGATGACGACGGTCACCACGCGGCCCAGCACACGCGAAACGCGGTGCGCGGGCGCGCCGGCCTCCATCAGCTCGGCCTCCATGCTGCGGTAGACGGCCCCGGCGTCCGGCACGCCGGCGCTCTGCCTTTCCAGCCAGGCGCGGGCGCTGCGGGCGATGGCGCGCTCGGCGCGGGGCTGTTCGCGCGGCGGCAGACGGCGCTTCAAGCGGCGCGTGAAGCGCGTGAGCGCGGTGGCGACCTGCGCGGCGGGCGCGTCCAGCAGGAGGGCGATGTCGCGCGCGCGCAGGCCGCAGCCATAGCGCAGCAGCAGCGCGCGGCGATCCTCCAGCGTTTCCAGCGAGGCGGCCTGCAGGACGAGGTCGCCGCCCGCGCCCTCGATGGCGTCGGCGCGGAAGCCGTCCCAGGTCAGTTCGGCGTCGTCGATGAGGCGGGCCTGCTCCAGGGCCATGCTCCGCGTCTGGGCGCGCAGCGTCTCGCGCAATCCGGCGCGGCTGCGGGGCGTGCCGCGGCGAAAGACTTCCAACATGGCGCTCTGCACGGCGTATTCCGCCACTTCGTAGTTGCCGCAGACGGCGTGCGCCATATTGAACAGCTCGCGATAATAGGGCCGGACGCGGGTGAAGAATGTGCGCAGTTCGTCCGCCTGCGCGACGGCGGTATTCCTGGTCATTCTAGCTCCTCAGGGCGGCGAGGCGGTCGGTGATGGGGCGCATGCGCTCGTAGATCGCGGCGTAGAGGGGGTACATCTCCGCGTATTTTTCCCGCCAGGCCGGGTTGACGGCGTGGCGCGAGCGCGTTTTGACCATCTGCGCCGCCTGCTCGTAGCTCTCAAACATGCCGATGCCCACGCCGGCGGCGATGGCCGCGCCCAGAGAAGTGGTCTCGCCGGGGCTCATGTGCACGCGCACTTCCTGATCGTAGACCGCCGCCAGTATGTCCGGCCAGAGGCCGCTGCGCGCGCCGCCGCCGGTAAACATCATATCCTGCATCGACCCGACACATTCGAGGATGCTCTCGCGGCAGGAATTGAGCGCGTAGGCCACGCCCTCGTAGACGGCGCGGGCGATGTGCCGCCGGTCGTGGTAGAGGGTGAAGCCCATCAGCACGCCGCGGGTGTTGGGGTCCCAGTACGGCGTGCGCCAGCCCATCAGCGTGGGCAAAAACAGCACGCCCTCGGCCCCGGGCTGGGACTGGCGGGCCATGTTTTCGATGCGGGAGATGTCCAGCACGTCCTTGTCCCCCGCGCCGCCGAAGAGGTTGGCGCGCGCCCAGTCGAACGCCGCCGCGCCGCACTGCACCGTGCCCAGCACGTGGCAGCGCTTGCCGTCCATATCGAGGAAATTGAAGATGCGCATCTGCGGGTCCAGCACGGGGCGGCTGGTCATCTGCGAGACCCAGGCCGAGGAGCCTATGTAGGTGTAGCTGGAGCCTTCTTCGCACAGACCCGCGCCGCGCCCGGTGCAGGCGCCGTCGCCGCCGCCGATGGCCACGGGCGTGCCGGCGATGAGCCCGGTCTTGCGGTAGACGTCGCGCGTGGTGCGGCCGCGCACATCGTGGCCGGGAAGGATGCGCGGCATCTGCTCCGGCGCAAGGCCGAGGCTTTGCAGCAGTTCCTCCGCCCACTGGCCGCGGCCGATGTCCATGGCGATGGTCAAAGAGGCGTCGGAAAAGTCCGTCTGCCCGAAGTGGCCGGTCAGGTGGCCGTAGATGTAGTCCTTGGTGTTGAGCCACCAGCGCGTCCTGCGGTAGACATCCGGCAGGTTTTCCTTCACCCAGAGCATCTTCGGCAGCGAATAGTGTACATCCAGCCGGTTGCCGGTGAGGCGGTAAAAGTCCTCCGGGGAGATGACGGAGGCGATCTTCTCCACCTGCTTTTCCGAACGCGAATCGGCGTGGATGATGTTGGGCATCAGGGCGCGGCCGTCGGCGTCCACGGGCAGGCAGCCGTTCATGTGGCCGGAGAGGCCCACGCAGGCCACGCGCCGCGCGCTCACCTGCTCCAGAAGCTCGCGGATGCCGGAGTAGACGTTTTCGAGAATGACGTCGCAATCCTGCTGCGCCCAGTTGTGGTGGGGGTATTCGGTGCCGTAGGCGCGGCGCACCGTGCGCACAGCCTCGCCCTGCGTGTTGAACAGGCTGCACTTCAGGCCCGTCGTTCCCGCGTCGCAGGTAAGGATGAGGTCTCTTTCTTGCTCCATGCTATCCCTCCGCTCAATGTTTG
>DVGE01000078.1 GCA_018712885.1 Candidatus Pullichristensenella stercoripullorum
ATCGTCGGCGCGGGCGAGGGCGGCGCTTACGCGGCGCGCGCCTGTCAGGAGGGGCGGCACCTCTCCGGCGCGCCGGTGGCTTTCGTGGACGACAATCCCGAAAAGCGCGGCCTGCGCGTGTGCGGCATCCCCGTACTCGGCGAGGTGGAGGACATCCCCGACCTGGTCGAGAAAAAGGGCATCTCCGAGATCATCATCGCCATCCCCCGCATCAAGGGAAACCGCCTCAACGAGATCGTCTCCGTGTGCAAATCCACCAAATGCCGCGTGCGCATACTCGCCGACCCCGGCGGCATCAAGGAGCGGCCCGTGGACGGGCGGCAGGCCTTCCGCGAGGTCAACACCTCGGACTTTCTCTCCCGCGACGAAGTGACGCTGGACATGGACTCCATCCGCGGCTATCTGACCGGCAAGGTGGTGCTGGTCACCGGCGGCGGCGGCTCCATCGGCTCGGAGATCTGCCGGCAGGTGATGCGCTTTGGCCCCAGATTGCTCATCATCTTCGACGTTTACGAAAACTGCGCCTACGAGCTGGAATGCGAACTCAAGCAGAACTACGGGCCGGACTGCCCCATCCTCGTGCGCATCGGCACCATTTGCGACAAGGGCGGGCTGGACGCCATTTTTGAGGAATACAAGCCCTCCATCGTCTTCCACGCCGCCGCGCACAAACACGTGCCGCTGATGGAGGAAAGCTGCGCCGAGGCGGTGAAAAACAACGTCTTCGGCACGCTCAACCTGCTTGCCTCCGCCGCCGAACACGGCGTAGAGCGGCTGGTGCAGCTCTCCACGGACAAGGCTGTCAACCCCACCAACGTCATGGGCGCCACCAAGCGCGTTACCGAAATGCTCATCCAGAGCTTCGCCCGCAACACGCAGATGCAGTGCGTGGCCGTGCGCTTTGGCAACGTGCTTGGCTCCCACGGCAGCGTCATCCCCCTGTTTGAATCGCAGATCAAGAACGGCGGCCCGCTCACGCTCACCCACCCGGACATCACCCGCTATTTCATGACCATCCCCGAGGCGGCGCAGCTGGTGTTGCAGGCCGGGGCGCTGGCCAAGAGCGGCGCCATCTACGTATTGGACATGGGCGAGCCGGTGCGCATCAAGGACCTGGCCGAAAAGCTCATCCGCTTCTACGGCTACACCCCGGGCGTGGACATGCAGATCAAGATCACCGGCCTGCGCCCCGGCGAAAAGCTCTATGAGGAACTGCTCATGGACAAGGAGCGCGACGGCATGACCTCCACCGCCCACCACAAGATCTTCGTCGCCCCGCCCATCGTCATCGACGACGAGGTCTTCTCCGCCCAGCTCGACGCCCTGCGCGAAGCCGCCCTGCGCGGCGGCAACAGCGAAGTGGTGGAGCGGCTCCACGAGATCGTCGAAACCTACACGCCGGACGAGAGCGCCCGGCAGGCGGGGTAATCAGGCATAAAGCGCAGGTCCAACGCCGGAAGCACCGTTTGGGATGCTTCCGGCGTTATGCTTGCATGCCGCGCCCCTGCCATGGTATAATAGGAGCGGAAAGGGGGCGTGCGCATGTGTACGCAGGGTGAAGTGCGCGCCATCGTCGCCGACATGCGCGCGCGGCTGGAGGGGCTTTTCCCGCAGCAGCAGATCGACGCCATCCTCTTTGGCTCCTATGCGCGCGGAGAGGCCGAGGACGGTTCCGACATTGACGTGATGTTCCTCGTGGACGCGCCGCGGCAGGACATCGCCCGGCAGCACTGGCGCATCGGCGAGGCCGCCGCGGAGATTTTGTTGGAGCGCGGCGTGCTTGTCTCCCCGGTGGTGGAGGAGCGCGCCTACTACGAGCGCAACGCCGATGTCCTCCCCTTCTTCCGCAATGTTCGACGGGAGGGAGTTCCTTTCTTGACTTGACGATACGCGCCAGCTGGTTTCCGGCGCGGAAGCGTTCTGGCAGAGCGTAAGTACTTTTTTACAGCGGAAATATACGGACGCATGAAGAAAGCGCCGCCCTCCCCCGCCTTTGTGCGGATGGGAGAGCGGCGCTTTCGCGCGCTCAGGAGCGCGAAGCGCGCGGCAGGGAGAGGATGGTGTAGGCCGTCACCGCCGTCAGCACGATCAGCGCGCCGACGATGCTCAAAACGCCGGGAAATTCCCCGAGAAAGAGGAAGCACCACGTGGGGTTGAGGATGGGCTCGATGTTGGAGACGATGGCCGCCGTCACCGGCGGCACGCCGCGCTTCATGCCGAGGCTGAAAAACAGGTAGCCCAGCGTCAGCGCCACGCCCATGCCCAGCGCGGCGAGGAAGGGAGTTGCTTCAGCGCTCGCGCCCGGGTCGAAGGGCAGGTAGAGCGCCAGCACGGCGGTGGCGAGGTTGCCCTGATAGGAATAGCTCAGCGCGTCGCAGTCCGGCCTGCGCGCCGCGAGGTAGACGATGGCGAAGGTGAACGCCGCGCCCAGCGCCAGCGCGTTTCCCAGCATGCCCTCGGGCGTCAGCCCTTCGAGGAAGCACAGCACCACGCCGGCGAGGATGACCACTACGCCGACCGCGTCCAGCTTCGAGGGGCGCTTCTTGCGCACCACGGCCTCGAAGAGGATCACCACCACCGGCATGGCGTATTGCAGCACGATGGCGTTGGCGGCGGAGGTATACTTGTTGGCGAGTATGAACAGCACGGACGTGGCCATGACGCCGAACGCGCCCAGCCAGTTGCCAAAGGTGTTGGCGGGGCGAAAGTCCCGGCGCGCCAGGCCGAGGAAGGCGGCGGCGACGAGGGCGCGCGCGCCGGCAATGGTCAGCGCGTTCCAGGGGATGAGGCGGGTGAGCAGGCCGCTGAAGCTCCAGCAAACGCAGGCGAGCAGTATGCAGCCGGTGGACAGGCGTTTCATCTGCAAACAAGACCCTTTCGGACAGAGGTATCCCTCTCGTCGCTGTGCGGCGGGAGGGCCTTGACGTTCAGTACGCCTCGCTGAGGAGGCGGATGCCGTTTTTGCGCAGCACTTCCTCGGCGCGCGCGCAGTCCTTGACGTAGAAGATGACGCTGGCGTCCACGGACTTGGAGATGTAGGCGTAGAGGTATTCCAGCGAGATGCCTTCCTTCTGCAACAGCTGCACCACGGCGTTGAGGCCGCCGGGCACGTCGTCCACGCGCACGCAGAGCACTTCGGTGATGGAAACCGTGAAGTGATGCGCGCGCAGCACTTCCTCGGCCTTCACCGGGTCGCTGACGATGAGGCGGAGGATGCCGAATTCCACCGTGTCAGACAGCGTGACGGCGCGCACGTCGATGCCGTTGTCGGACAGCGCCTGCGTCACCTCGCTGAGCGTGCCGGTGCGGTTTTCCAGAAACACGGAGAGCTGGCGGACAGCCATGGTCAGACCCCCTTCTGCGCCTGCCCGAGGGCGAAGGCGCGGCGGTTGAGTTCGAGGAATTTGGCGGGCACCTGCTTGGTGAGCGCCGCCTGCCATACCTCTTCGGGAAGATCCATGCGCGCGGCGAGCACGCCCATCAGGACCATGTTGACGGCCTTGGCGTTGCCCGCTTCCAGCGCCAGAACCATGGCGTCCAGGGCCACGACGTTGGCGCGCGCCTTGAGCTTTTCGACGATGTTCTCGGGATACGCCGCTGCGCCGGTGATGACCGGCATGGGCATGGTCTCCCGCGTGTTGGTGATGATGACGCCGTCCTTTTTCAGATACGGCAGATAGCGCGCCGCCTCCAAAGGCTCAAAGGCGAGCATGTAGTCCGCCTCGCCCAGATCGACGATGGGCGAATGTACCTCGTCGCCGTAGCGCACGTAGGTGACGACGCTGCCGCCGCGCTGGGACATGCCGTGTACTTCGCTGACTTTGACATCATAGTCCATGGACACCAGCGCCTGCCCGAGCACCTTGGAAGCCAGCAGCGTGCCCTGCCCGCCGACGCCGACGATCATAACGGAAATCGTGTTCATGCCTTGCCCTCCTCAATGGCCTTGAAGCCGCAGGTCTGCATGCACAGGCCGCAGCCCACGCACTGGGCCTCGTCCACCCAGACCTTGCCCTCGGCAAAGCGCAGCGCCGGGCAGCCCAATTTCATGCAGGCGCGGCAGCCGCGGCATTTGTCCGCGTCGATACGCACCGGCAGACCGTGCTTTACGTACTTGAGCAGCGCGCAGGGGCGGCGGGAGACGATCACCGAAGGCGCGTCCTTGGCCAGTTCCTCGCGCAGCACGCGGGTCATCTCCGCCATGTCGTTGGGGTCGACCACGCGGATGTTCTCCGCCGGCACGCCCGCGCCCTCGCAGAGCTTTTCGATGTGTATCTTCGGCGCGGGCACGTTCTTGAGCGTCATGCCCGTGGTGGGGTTCTGCTGGTGGCCGGTCATGCCGGTGATGGCGTTGTCCAGCACGATCAT
>DVGE01000079.1 GCA_018712885.1 Candidatus Pullichristensenella stercoripullorum
AGATCACGGAGCAGGGGATGCCGGCGGACTATGTAAATGCCTTGGCAGCCCTTTCCTCCAACGTCATGCTGGTGGTGCTGTTTCTTGCGCCCATTGTGGGCGCCATCATCGGAGGATTCATTGCCCGTGCCATGTTCCGTAAACACTTTGAAAAGGCTGGACTGGTGTAAAAATGGAGAAGGCGCAGCGCATATTTGACCCGCGGGCGGGATTGTGGCTGCTGATCGGCGCCAATGTCATCGCTTTCCGTCCCCACACCTTTGGGCTGGAACTGGCTTTGATCGGGCTGTTGTTGGCGCTGATGATCGTCCACAGAAGATTTGCAATGGCCATAAAATGGGCGGTGGGATACTGCGCGCTGGTGGTCTTCCAGCAATTCATCCTGCCGGTGTCCCCCATGATCATCGCCACCAGCTTCACCATCTTCGCCACCTACACCCGCCGGATGTTCCCATGCCTGATGACGGGGGCGTTGATGCTGACCTGCACCCCGCTGCGATATCTGATCGTAGCCCTGCGGCAGTTACATATCCCCCAGAAGCTGATTGTGGCCATTTCCGTGACGCTGCGGTATTTCCCCGCCATCCGGGAGGAGATAGGCTATATCCGAGACGCCATGAAGCTGCGGAACATCCGGGGCCTTGACCGCCTGGAGTGTACGGTGATGCCTCTCATGGTATCCGCCACGGAAACGGCGGAGGAGTTATCCGCTGCGGCTGTGACCCGCGGGATCGAAAACCCTGCCCGCAAAACCAGCGCCGTATCCTTGCGCATGCCTGCTGCGGACTGCATTGGGATGCTGGCAGTTTTCATCTTGCTGGTGCTCTCATATGTGGTACAATAAGAGGTGCGCGGACATGATTTCGATTGACCATGGACAAGCTGGCGGCGTAGTAGTAAGCCGCCGCTCTTACTACGGTTTTACTGCTTTTCAACGCCAAGTGAGGTTCCGAAATGCCATGATATGCGGGGTATCTTCCAAAACGCAAAATGCCGGAAATGCTTGATATTCCAAGCCTTTCCGACATTTGCGAAGTGATGCCAAGGTAATCAAAAAATCGGTGGAACTTTTCTTTTAAAATAGCTTATACTTTCAAGATGGGGCGCTTTTCCCGCGTCCCAATTCCTCGTATCCGTCCACAATGTAAAAATTCCACGCCCATCTTGACAAAGGAAACCGGATGGGTGTAAAATCAAAACGCTGTTACGAAACAACGTTATGAATGGAGGACGACTCCTTGGCAAAACAGATCAAAGGCGTCTATGAAGCGATACTGGACTGTGCAAAGCAGGAGTTCCTGGAAAAGGGCTATAAGGATGCGTCTCTGCGCACCATCGCGCGCGAGGCAAATACCAGCACCGGCTCCATCTATACGCGCTTTCAGGATAAGGAAGGGCTGTTCAAGGCAGTCGTGGAGCCGGCAGTGCAAGAGATGCGGCGAATGTTCCTGCAGATACAGGAGCGCTTCCACTCCTTTGACGAGCAGACGCAGCGCGATGAAATGGGCCGCTATACCGCGCGCCATCAGATGGAAATGCTCGACTACATCTATGACCATTTCGACGAATTCCGCCTGCTGCTCAGCGGCGCGCATGGGACGCACTTCGCCCACTTTCTCGACGAACTGGTGGATATCGAGGTCGAATACACCTACAAGTACATGGAAGTGATTGGCTGTGAAAGCGTGAAGCAGGGTGTGGTCACGGAGGACTTCATCCACATGATCGTCACCGCCTATTTCAACGGCATGTTTGAGGTCGTGCGCCACGGCATGCCCAAGGAGGCTGCCGTCCGCTATATCGGCATGCTCAACCGCTATCACATGGCAGGCTTTGACACCATCTTTAACGCCCAATGCCCCTAGTGTAAACAGGTCGTTTTCCGCGGGACGGCCTTTTTGCAAGTCATACTGTTAGTCATAACAAACTCAAGGAGGGATCTCAATGCAGAAACAAAGCCCCATGCTGCGCCTCTGGCAGCTGGGTGCACGCCATCACAGCGGTCTTGTGCGGGCGATCGTCTCCGCTTCGCTGGGCGTGCTGGGCGGCATGCTGCCCTATTTCGGGGCGGCGCAAATCATCATCGGCCTGCTCTCCGGGCGGACGGGATACGGCTTTTATGCCGCATGGTGTCTTGTCGCGCTGGCGGGCTTTTGCCTGCGCGCCCTGCTCTACGCGCTGGCGCTGTCCATGTCCCATAAAGCGACGTTTTCCATCCTCAAGGAGATCCGCGAGCGCATCCTGCAAAAGCTGCCGAAGATGCCCCTGGGCACGGTCGTGGACACGCCGAGCGGCGAGATGAAACAGGTCATCGTCGATCAGGTGGAGTCCATGGAGCGGCCGCTGGCGCACCTGTTGCCGGAAATGACCTCCAACCTGCTGGCGCCTGTGTGCATACTGCTCTATCTGTTCTTCCTCGACTGGCGCATGGCGCTGCTCTCCATCGTCTCCATTCCCGTGGGCATGGCCCTGATGATGGGGGTGATGAAGAACTACGGCAAGCAGTACGAGGGGTCGGTAAAGGTCACGCAGGCGATGAACGCCACCATCGTCGAATATATCGGCGGCATCGAGGTCATCAAGGCGTTCAATCAGGGGAAAAACTCCTATGCAAAATTCGCCCAGCGCGTGCGCGCCAACGCCGCCTACTTCTACAACTGGATGAAGAGCTGCCAGCTGCCCAT
>DVGE01000080.1 GCA_018712885.1 Candidatus Pullichristensenella stercoripullorum
CTTTTTGGGAATGGCCGCGTCGATGGCGGCGACGAGCTGCAGGGTGGTCTCTATGGGTCGGCGGTCAACGACCACGCGGGCGATCTGCCGCGCCCAGTTTTCCTCGCCGTAGTCGCGGAAGATGCGCGTCAATTCATCCTCGGAGGCGGCGTTGACGATGTCCGCCGCCGTCTTTCCTCGCGAGGCGTCCATGCGCATGTCCAGCGGCGCGTCCTCGTGATAGGAAAAGCCGCGCTCGCGGCAGTCGAGCTGGAAGGAAGAAACGCCAAGGTCGGCGAGTATGCCGTCAAAGCGCTCGTCGCCCACCAGTTCCGCCGCGTCGTGAAAATTGCCGCGGATGGCGCGGAAATCGGCGGCATCCCGGGCGTTTTCCCGCAGAAAGGCCGCGATCCGTCCAGTGGCGGCGTCGATGGCGTCCGCGTCGCGGTCGATACCGGTCACGCGTCCGCCCCGCCGTAATATCTCCAGCGTGTGCCCGCCGCCGCCCAGCGTGCAGTCGAGATACTTCCCGCCGGGGACGACGCGCAGGCCGTCCATGCACTCCGTCAGGAGCACCGGGAGGTGGTGAAATTCCATACGCTTTCCCCTTTCAGCAGCGCCCGCGCCGCGCCCACGAGATAGAGGGAACCGGCCACCACGCGCGGGCCGGGAACGGCGGCGAGCGCCGCTTCCACCGACTCCGCCGTGCGCACATCGCAGCCCAGAGCGGCATAGGCCGCCGCCACGCGCTCCGGCTCGGCGGCGCGCGGCTCGCTTACGCGCGTGGCCACCACGCGGGGGAAGAGCGGCGCGAGGATGCTTGCGCAGGCTTCCACCTGCTTGTCGCGCATCATGCCGGTGATGAGCGTCATGCCCGCGCCGGGGAAGTGTTCTTCAAGGTATTCGCGCAGCGTGCGCGCGCCCTGCGGGTTGTGCGCGCCGTCCAGCAGCGTATCACCCAGCCATTCCAGCCGCCCCGGCCATTCGGCCTCGCGCAGGCCGGCTTCGAGGCTTTTCAGCGCAAGCCCCGAGGCGCGCAGCCCGTAGAGCGCCAGCGATGCGTTGCGCATCTGGTGCCGCCCGGGCAGGCGGATGGCAAACTCCCCGAAGGGCAGGCGAAAGCGGCTGCCGTAGGGGGTGATCTCCAACGGCTCCGGCTCCTCGGCGACGATGATCGCGCCCTTTTTGCGGAACACGTCCATGATCTCCTCGCCCTGGCGCATCACCACCGCCGGAACGCCCGGCTTGATGATCCCCGCCTTTTCGCGGGCGATGTCTTCGATGGTGTCGCCCAACTGCGCCATGTGGTCCATGCCGATGGCGGCGATCATGGAGACGGCGGGGGTGATGACGTTCGTGCAGTCCAGGCGCCCGCCAAGGCCGCACTCGACCACCGCCGCCTGTACGCCCGCCTCGCGGAAGTGCCAGAAGGCCAGCGCCGTGCCGATCTCAAAGGTGGTGGGGGAGACGCCCGCCCGCTCCAAGGCGGCGCAGGCGGCCATGATCTCCCGCACGCCGCGCAAAAGCGCCGCCTCGGGGATGCAGCGCCCGTTTACGCGGATGCGTTCGCGGTAGTTTTCCAGATACGGCGAGGTGTAAAGTCCGGTCACATAACCGCTTTTTTGCAGGCAGGCGGCGCACATGGCCGCGGTCGAGCCCTTGCCGTTGGTGCCGGCGATGTGCAGGGAAAGGAGACCCCTTTCGGGGTTTCCCAGGGCCGCGAGCAGCGCGCGCGTGTTTTCCAATCCGTTTTTGTGGCCGGTGTAGCGCCGGCTGTGTATCCACTGTATGGCTTCGTTTGCGTTCATTTCGTCACAGCTTCGTCGGGGCAAGGCCGACTTTCTTGTGTACTTTGCGCAGCGTGCGCATGGCCAGCGCCGAGGCGCGCTCCGCGCCGTTTTGCATGACGCTTTCCAGATAGGCTTTGTCGGCGCTGAGCTTTTCGTAGTTCTGCTGGATGGGCGCGAGGGCAGCGATCACCGCGTCGGCCACGGCGTCCTTGAACGCGCCGTAGCCCTTGCCGGCGAAGTCCGCGGCGATGTCGTCAAGGCTCTGCCCGGTCAGCGCCGAGAGTATGCTCATCAGGTTGGAAACGCCGGGCTTGTTCTCCGGGTCGAAGCGCACCTCCGCGTCGCAATCGGTCACGGCGCGGCGCAGCTTCTTGCGGATGACGTCCGCCGGGTCGAGGATGGCGATGTAGGTGTCCTCGGGGTCGGACTTGGACATCTTGCGCGTCGGCTCCTGCAAACTCATCACCCGCGCGCCGACCTTGGGGAAGTAGCCGTCCGGCACCACGAAGGTATCCGAATACAGGGCGTTGAAGCGCTCAGCGATGTTGCGCGCCAGCTCCAAATGCTGCTTCTGATCCGAGCCGATGGGCACGAGGTCGGCCTGATAAAGCAGTATGTCCGCCGCCATCAGCACCGGGTAGGCAAACAGGCCGCAGTTGATGTTGTCGGCGTGCTTTCTGGACTTGTCCTTGAACTGCGTCATGCGCGAAAGCTCGCCCATGTAGGTGTAGCAGTCGAGGATCCAGGCCAGCTCCGCGTGCTCATGTACGTGGGACTGGAAGAAGATGATGTTCTTTTCCGGGTCGAGGCCGCTGGCGAGGAAAATGGCCAGCGTGCGCAGGCAGGCCTTGCGCAGCTGCGCCGGGTCCTGACGGATGGTGATGGCGTGGAGGTCGACGATGGAATAAAGGCAGTCGTACTCGTCTTCCAACAGCTTAAAATTGCGCAGCGCGCCGATATAATTGCCCAAGGTCAGGTTGCCGGTGGGCTGTATGCCGGAAAAAATACGTTTTTTGGCGTCCATGAGCGATCCCCCCGTTAAATCGGAAACATATCTTGGAATATCATATCACGCGGTCAAATTTTCGTCAAGGTTGGCTTGAAAAAATCGCCGGAATCTGCTAGAATGGGGATAATGGCAAGATAGGGGGATATTGGTTTGGCAATGTACAGGATCGCGCTGGACGCCATGGGCGGCGACAACGCCCCGCAGGCCGTCGTAGAAGGCGCAAAGCTGGCCGTGGAGGAGTTTTCAGACGTCACCGTGCAGCTCTATGGCCCCGAGGAGGTCTTAAAGCCCCTCGCAGGCGGCGTGGAGCGCGTGGAGATCATTAACGCCCCGGACGTCATCGGCATGCACGATTCGCCAATGCTGGCCGTGCGCCAGAAGGTGGATTCTTCCATGGTCAAGGCGGTCATGGCCGTGCGCGAGGGCAAGGCGGACGCCGTCGTTTCCGCCGGTTCCACGGGCGCGCTGCTGGCTGGCGGCATGCTGCGCATCGGACGCATCCGCGGCGTCGAGCGCCCGGCGCTGGCCCCGGTGATCCCCGGGCGCAAAAA
>DVGE01000081.1 GCA_018712885.1 Candidatus Pullichristensenella stercoripullorum
CAGGCGGCGTGGAGGCGTTTTCGCGCGCGGCGAAGACCACTCGCCCTTCCCGCTACCCCCATATTCCCCCGCCATCCCGCGGGGAGAACGGCGGGCTCTGCCCGCACCCGCTCAAGGGTCCAGACCCTTGAGGATCCCTTTTTGGGGAGCGGCTGTCATCTTCCCCGTTACTCCCGTCCCCCAAAACGCCGCAGGCGGCAAGCCCCTGCTCGTGGGCTTGCCGCCGTCTGCGCCCTCTACCGCCCCAACCGGAACGAAACGCAGAACACCCACCCCCTGCTCGTGGGGTGGGTGTTCGTCAAATCCGAGCCAACGGCACCGGCCGCCGGCACTGCCGGCCCGCCCGGCTAGTTTGCCAGAATGGTGATGGGGATGCGGACAGCGGTCAGAGAGGTACCGTCCGCGGCGTAGGCGGTCTGTATGGCCATGGCCTCGTAGTTGCCCGGGGCCAGCGGCGCTTCCAGCTGGATGGAGGAAACGCTCTCGCCGGGGGCAATGGGCTCGGAGGTGTAGATGACCTCGCCGTCCACTTCCAGCGTGAATACCACATTGTTGGCGCTGTTTTCGCTGTTGGCCAGCGTCGCGTCCACGGCCAGACCGGTCTGGTCAAACACCAGCATGTCGCCGGTC
This sequence comes from Candidatus Pullichristensenella stercoripullorum, assembly GCA_018712885.1. Taxonomy (GTDB): domain Bacteria; phylum Bacillota; class Clostridia; order Christensenellales; family Aristaeellaceae; genus Pullichristensenella; species Pullichristensenella stercoripullorum. The sequence continues at coordinate 631 of DVGE01000081.1, forward strand.
TGCGTGGCCAGATAGCTCTCGCCCGCGCTCACTTCGCGCTCGATGTGATAGGCGCGCAGCTCGCTCAGACGCTGCTCGAACTCGGCCTGCGCCTGCGCGTGCGCGGCCTCAGCCTCGGCAAGCGCGCTCTGCTCGGCCGCCAGATCGTCGTTCAGGGAAGCGATCTGCGCTTCCAGAGCGGTCTTTTGCTCGGCGCTTTTATCGTTGGCGGCGGTCAGCTCGGCCTCGGCAGCGGCGATCTCGCCCTCCAGCTCGGCAATGGCGGCGTCGCTGCTCTCGATCTGCGCCTGCAAGTCGGCCACGCTCTGGTTGGCCGCCGCCAGCTGCGCCTCCGTCTCGCGCATGGCCGCCTCGCTGCTCTCCAGTTCAGCGTTGGCCGTCTCCAGTTCGGCGGAGCGGCTCTCCAGTTCGGCGTTGACGCTCTCCAACTGCTCGTTGGCCGCGTCGAGCTGCGCCTGCACGTCCGCCAGCGCGCCCGCTTCGCCCAGCTGCGCTTCCAGTTCGGCAATGCGCCCGTCCCTGGCCGCCAGCGCGTCCGCTTCCTCCTGCGGCAGCGCCTCGCCCGCGCTCAACGCGCCCAGAACGTTTTCCAGCGCCACTTCGCCCGCGGGGGCGGCGGCATCGGGAGCGTCGGCCGCGGGAGTCTCGTCATTCGCGGAAGCGTCACCGCTTTCGGCGGCATCTACCGCGCCGTCGTATTCACTGGCGGGGATGGGGGCGTCGGCGGCATCCACCGCGCCGTCGTATTCACTGACGGGGATGGGAGCGTCGGCTTCCACCGCGCCGTCGTATTCACTGACAGGAATGGGAGCGTCGGCGTCCACCGCGCCGTCGGCAGCATCATCGCCCTGCGCGGCTCCCGCCTGCGCAACTTCGCTCTCCAGCTCGACGATGCGCCCGTCGCGCGCGGCGAGCTCCTCCTCCAGGGAGAGTATCTGCGCGCGCAGCGCCTCGATATCCGGGCTGGACGCCTCAACAAGCGCGAGGTCTTCGCGGAGGCTGTCGGCCTCGGCGGTCCTGGCCTCTATGTCGGCGGACAGCTGCTCGCTCTGGGCGGTCAGCGCCGCCACCTGTTCGTTGGCCGCGTCGAGCTGCGTCTGCACGCCCGCCAGCGCGTCCTCGGCGGCGGTCTTCGCGCTCTCCAGCTCGGCCGCCTGCGCTTGCAGCGCTTCCAGATCGCCCTGCGCGCCCGCGAGCTCTTCTTCACGGCCGGTCAGCTGCGCCTGCGCCTCGGTCAGCGAGGCGTTCACCGCGTCCACTTCCGCCTGCAGCGCTTCTTTTTCCTCGGTGAGCTGTTCGGATAGGCTGGTCGCGTCCGCCAGCGCCTCTTCCAGCGTCAGGTATTTGCCGCGTTCTTCCTCGAGCATGGCGTTGGCGCTGGCCAACTGCGCGTCGCTCTGCGTTCGCTCGCTGTTGAGGTAGACCACGCCCGCGATGGCCGCGATGAGCAGGATCAGCAGCACCGCCAGCCAGATTTTGTGTTTGCGCTCCATAAACAGCCCTCCATGCGCATTGATAGCATAATTATAACACAGCCGACGGCGAATAGGAAGCCCCCGGGCGAAAAAAGCGCCGCCTCATGCGTTCGCGCCGGGCGTCTCCGCCAGAGGTTACATAGTAACCTTATACCCGGGCCCGCCAGTAGAGAGAAATATGCGCCGGGCGGGCGGTCGATGTCCGCGTTCACGCGGGTGCGCCGCTGTGTCGGCGATGCGGGAGGACGCCCGCGGGCTGTGGACCCGGCCGGGACCCGCCTTCCCACATGCGCCCGATCCGTTCTTTACAAAAAAACGGCTTTTGTTTTCTTAATTTTAAAACGATACCATACTGCGGGTGAGCGGCCTTCCCCTGCCGGGACAGGGCCGCCAGTCCGCAAAACACGAGAGAGGAAAGGGTATCCATTCATGAACAAATCGAATATGACCGCTTTGAAGGCGACCGGCATCATCATGATCGTTTTTGCGCTGGTCTACGCGCTGCTTGGGACGCTGGCGGTGTCCGGCATTATCAACAACGCGCTGCCCGGACACGAAAAGCAGGAAACGATGATCGTCGTTCTGGGCTACGTCGTGGCTCTGCTGGCGCTTGTCTGCGGCGTCGTCTGCATCAAGGGCGCCGTCGCCCCGGCCAAGCTGTTTGGCGCGGTCTTCGCCGTTCTGGGTCTTGCGGCGCTCCTGTATCAGCAGCTCGCCCATGACGCCTTCAGCATCTTTGACTGCCTGGCGATGTGCTTTGGCGTTTCGATCTACTTCATCGCATCCCAGATCGAAAAGGTAAACTGACGATCCGCGCGGAACGCAGGCGGAAGCTTCCGAAAAGAGGCTTCCGCGCTTTTTTATCGCTCGCGGGGACGGGCGATTCCGGGGGAAACGGGCATCCGGTACGGGAGTGCGCGGGGCGACGCTGCCTTGCCCCGTTGGGGCAAGGGGCGCTGCGGGGGTGCGCGTTCGACGCTGTTTGCCCCGGTGGGGCAAAGGCGCTTCAGAGTTGGCGCGCCTGATTTTGGCGGGTTTACGGGGAAAAGTACGTTGCGGACGGTCTGCCTTTCAGGAAGGGTTGGCAGGCGCGCCGGGGGGGACAGGGGGAACGCAGTCGGCAAGGGATGGAAATACACGTATTACGGATGAAAACGCGCCCTTTCCCGACAGAACGTTCTGCTTCATCCGCCTGCGGCGAAGACCGTCTTGCAGCCCTTCCCGCGACCGCCATATTCCCCCGCCGTCCCGCGGGGAGAACGGCGGGCTCTGCCCGCACCCGCCCAAGGGACCAGTCCCTTGGGAATCCCTTTTTGGGGAAACGTCCCCCAAAAACGCCGCAGGCGGCAGGCCCCTGCGCGTGGGCCTGCCGCCGTCTGTGCCCTCACCGCCCCACCAGAAACGAAAAAGAAGCGCCCATGCCCCCTGCTCGTGGGGCATGGGCGCGTCGGATCCGAGCCAACGGCGCTGGCCGGCGACACTGTCGCCCCGCCGGCCTACTGTCGGCGGGCGCTTTCGTGGATGCCGCGGGCTACGCGCTCCATGCGCGCGTATTTGGGGTTTTCCGGCTGCTGGTGCGCGGCTACGGATAAGTAGACCAGCGCTTTTTCGTACTCCTGCCGGTGCAGGAGCATCAGTCCGAATAGATAGTTCCACTCCGCGCGCCGGGTGGATACCTCCATCAAAACCGCGCGGGCGTCGCCGTAACGACCGTCGTCGATGAAACGACGGGCGGCCTCCAGGCGCTCTTCCTCGTCCGCACGCGAGACCGTCGTCCGCCGGCCGCAGGTCTTCAGACAGGCGCGATAGGCGCGGGTGATCTCCGCCATGCGCGCGCCGGCCCACTCGCGTTCCGGGCCCTCCATGAAGCGATCCGGATGCCAGCGCCGCGCCAGGGCGCGATACGCCGCGCGCAATTCCTCCTTGCCCGCGCAGGGCGATACGCCCAGGATCTCATAGTCGCTCGCCATGCCGCGCCTCCTTCCCGGGGATATGACCCGCTGGATACATTGTAAAGTATAGCACCACCGGCCGCACCCTGTCAAGGACTCCTTGGGCGCGCCCCAAACGCCCCCATATCTCGTGCCCGGACGAATGTCCGTCCACCAGCGATAGTATATTACGAAACCATGTCAGATATTATTCCTCTGATACGATTCGTTGAACTCCATCCCATTTCCCTTTACCCTCCCGCGCGAATGTCGTACAATAGACCGTAGATATTTGTCGAAAATTGGGGGATCGAGGGTCTTGGCGATGCGAAAAACGCCCCGGCGGAAGCGCTCCCCGTGGAAGACGCTGTTCTTCCTGGCGGTGTGTTTTCCCTACGGCCTTTTTTTGATGTGGCGCACGCAGCGGTGGCACCCGGCCGTCAAGGGGCTGGTGACCGCCTGTTTCGTGGCGCTGACGGTGGCCGTGTTTCTGCCGATGACCATGCCGCCCACGCGCGGCAACGGCGGCGTGCGCATGGTGGGCGCGGAGAAGGACGTGGCCGTCTACGGCCCGGAGCTGCCCGCCGCGCTGCAAACGGTCGCCCCGAACGAAGCCCTTATCGTCGGCGGGAGCACGCCGGTGTTCACGCAGATCCCCGAGGTGGAGACGACCTACGTCTACGCCAACGATACCGGCGAGTACTACCACCTGCGCGATTGCAAATACGTGAACAATTACAGCCGCAAATACGAATTGCCCGTGGCCTATTACAACGGCTACCTGCCTTGCCAGGAGTGCGGCGCGCCCACCTACATGCCGGGCGGCGCGCAATAGGCCCAAGCGCAACAGCCGCCCTGACGGACGTTCAGCGGCGGCTGTTGTTTTGCGCGCTCCTCCCCGTCCAAATCGTTTGCCGCCCAGACTTCACCGCTCCGGCGGGCGGTAAGCCGCGACCGCCAAACCGCCCATCTACATATATATGAAAAAACGAGGCGCTCCCCGCCCCTGACGGCGGCTCGGCAAGCCTCGCGGGGCCGTCAGCTCCAGCCGCGGGGCCTTGGCTCGCCCCGAACGCTGCCGGCGGCAAGCTCCCCTCGTCAGCCGCCCCGCATCCCGCAGCCGCCCGCGCCCATGGAAGCGTTCCCGACCGCAAACCTGCTTTCCTGTTTCGCGGGCAAGCCGCCCCCCAAAACGCGCGCCGCTCGCCCGGGCTTCATCGCTCGGGCGGGCGGCGCGTTTTTTAGCGGGCCGTTCAGCCCTCGGCCAGGCGGTACCCTACGCCGATCTCGGTGAGGATGTATTCCGGCATGGCGGGGTCTTTTTCGATCTTGCGGCGGATGTTGGCCATGTTGACGCGCAGAAGCTGCGTGTCGCAGCCGGAGAACGGGCCCCACACTTCGCGGATCATGCTGTCGTGGGTGAGCACCTTGCCGGCGTTGCGGCACAGCAGCGTGAGTATCTTGTATTCGATCTGCGTCAGGTGTACTTCCCTGCCGTCCACGCGCACGATGCGCTTTTCCGTGTCCACCTGCAGACCGCCGATGGTGTAAACGCTCTTTTCGCCCTCGGCCATGCGCTGGCCGTGGCGCAGGGCGGCGCGTATGCGGGCCAGCAGCTCCTCGGTGCCGAAGGGCTTGGTGATGTAGTCGTCGGCGCCGCCGTCCAGCGCGTATACCTTGTCCTTCTCCTGCCCGCGCGCGGAGACGACCACCACCGGCACGCTCGACCAGGCGCGTATCTCGCTCAAAAGCTCCTGACCGTCGCGGTCGGGAAGGCCGAGGTCGAGCACCATCAGATCCGGGCTGTGCGAGGCCAGCATGGAAACGGCGGTGGCGGCGTTGCCCGTTTCCAGCGTGGCGTAGCCGGCGCCGGCGAGCACCGTGCGCATCAGGCTGCGTATGCGCTCGTCGTCCTCAACGATCAATATGGTGGGCGCGTTGTTACGCATGCGTTTCTTCCTCCTTCATCGGCAGCGTGAAGCGGAAACAGGCTCCGCCGCCTTCGCGGTTGCGGGCCGAGAGCGCGCCGCCATGCGCCATGACGATGGTGCGGCACACGCTCAGGCCGATGCCCATGTTGTTGCGCGAATGGGCGCTGTCGCCGGGGCGGGCGGCGGATGGGTCGAAGAGCGTCTTCAGCCGCGCCTCGGGGATGCCCGCGCCGTCGTCGCAGACCTCGAAGGCGGCCATGTCCCCCTCCACGCGCAGCGTGACGCGCACGTTCTTCGCGCCCTCGGCGTGGAAGGCGGCGTTTTCCAGCAGGTTGGAAAGCACCTGACGGATGAGTATGGCGTCCATGGGCACCATCACCAGTTCGTCCGGCAGGGAGATGGAGGCGGCGGGCGCGTCGAAGCGGGCGCGGTACTTGCGCACGGCTTCGGAGATGACCTCCTCGGCGGCCTCGGGCGTCTTGCGCACGTCCGCGGCCCCGCCCACGCGGGTGATGGACAAGAGGTTCTCCACCATGCGGATCAGCCACTGGGCGTCGTCGGAGATCTCGGCGAGCATGGCGCGGCGGCGCTCCGGGGGGATGTCCTCGCCCTCGTCGGACAAAAGCGACGCGGCGGTAGAGATGGAGGTCAGCGGCGTGCGCAGATCGTGCGACACGGCGCGCAGAAGGTTCGCGCGCATCTCCTCCAGCCGGGCGCGGTAGTTGCGCGCCTCCTGCCGTTTGAGCTGCGTGGTCATGGCGCTGATGAGCAGCGCCGTGGCCAGCAGTACAAGGAAGGTAAGCGGGTACCCGGCGAGGGTGAAGTTGAAGGACATCAGGGGCACGGTGAAAGCGAAGTTGATGGCGAACACGCTCAATACCGCCGCGGCCACCCCGTAAAAATACCCGTGCGTCATGCGGCTGACGAGCGCCACGGCAAAGAGAAAGAGCATGGGCGCGTAGCTGTCGCCATCGGGGTCGAAATGGTGGCACAGGGCGCTCAAAAGCGCCGCCGCAGCCAATGTCAGGAGCGTCAAAAGCGTGTCCCGCCAGGAAAACTGGATGATCCCTTTGCCCAGGAGCCTCTTTTCCCGCCGCAAGCGCGTCGCCTCCTTGTGTTTCGCCCCTATTATAGCACAATCGGCGCGCGAATGTGTGAAAAAACGATGAAATGCGCCAAATGGCGGCAACGGAAAGCCCCGCCTCTTGCGAAGCGGGGGCGGAAACATATGTCTTGTCTTTATACGGCGATCTCCAGGCGGGTGAAAATCCACTCGTCCCCTTCCAGGCGGAAGCCATAGCGTTCAACGCGCACGGTTTCGCCCACGCGCACTTCCAGTTCGAGCACGAAGAACGTGTATTCCACGCCGTCCAGCTCGATCACTTCCTGCGGGAAGGAGGAAAGCAGCGTTTCCTCAAAGGCGGCGCGCTCTTCCTGCGTCATCGCCGCCACGCGCCCCTGGATCTGCGCCTTCAGCGCCTGCGCCGGCTCCGAGAGGGCTTCGCCGCTGGTCGAAAGCGTTGCGTCCACCTGTTCCTCAAAGCCGATGACGGAAAGGAAGGTGAAGAGCTGTTCCTTCACCGGCAGCGCGTCCAGCGCTTCCTTTTCCTCGGCGGTGACCACGCGCTCGACGTTGACGATCTGCACGGTGGCCGTCTCATCCTCAGCGGCGATGGCGTCCACCACGGTGGTCAGGGCCTCGACCATGGGCACGTCGTCCTCCGCCTTCACGCCGTGTACTTCTTCGCTGGCGGGCACCTCGGTGAACACCGGCGCGGGAGTCGGCGCGGGGGTGGCCGTGGGCGCGGGCGTGGCCGTGGGCGCGACGGGTTCGGCGGTCGGCGCGGGGGTGGCTGTGGGCGCGACGGGCTCGGCGGTCGGCGCGAG
>DVGE01000082.1 GCA_018712885.1 Candidatus Pullichristensenella stercoripullorum
CATTGCGGCGCTTATTTGGCGGAAGCGGTGGGATTCGAACCCACGTGCCCTCTCGGACAACCGCATTTCGAGTGCGGCTCGTTACGACCACTTCGATACGCTTCCAAAAAGGGGATTTGCGGGGAACAGGACAACCCGGATGCACGGATTGCCCTGTTCCAATGGAGGTGCCACCCGGATTTGAACCGGGGAATGAAGGTTTTGCAGACCTTTGCCTTACCACTTGGCTATGGCACCAAATAAAAATGGAGCGGTAGACGAGACTCGGACTCGCGACCTCCACCTTGGCAAGGTGGCGCTCTACCAACTGAGCTACTACCGCATGGTGCCTTGGGGCGGAGTTGAACCACCGACACGTAGATTTTCAGTCTACTGCTCTACCAGCTGAGCTACCAAGGCATTTGGCGATCCGGAAGGGGCTCGAACCCTCGACCTCCAGCGTGACAGGCTGGCATTCTAACCAACTGAACTACCGGACCATTTTGGTGGGAACAACAGGGCTCGAACCTGTGACCCCTTGCTTGTAAGGCAAGTGCTCTCCCAACTGAGCTATGCTCCCACAGGCTTCCCTGCGTCTGCCGCTCTCGCGGCGACATTTGGTATCATATCACATAGCGGCCTCTTTGTCAATAGGAAGGGGCTGAATTCACAGGAATTTTTCTGTTTTCGCCCGCATACCGCGCGCGGCCGCGGCGCTGGTCAGAGAAAGAGCTGGCGGCCCTTCCGGTCGACCAACAGATCCAGCGAAAGGCCCAGCGCTTCGGCGAGGCGGACGAGCGTTTCCAGATCCACGCGGTGCTCGCCGCGCTCGATCCGGCCGTAAAGCGCCGGAGAGATGCCGACAGATCCCGCCAGGCGCTCTTGCGTGAAGCAGTATTCCTCGCGCCGCTCGCGCAGTATCTGTCCCATGCGCACATAGTCCATGCGATCACCTCATACAACAGAATAGCTCAATAAATAATATCTGTCAAGCCTCTTTATGAAAAGATGTCCTAGAGGTGAGGACATGGGCAACCTTCGTGCGCTGCGACGAAAAAAGGGGTTGACACAAGCAGCCCTGGCGGAACAGGCAGGTGCGTCGCAAACGCGCATCTCTGCACATGAGCTTGGCAAACGCCCGTTGACGATGCGCCAACTCCTCGCCATCGCTGTATGCTTAAAGACCAGCGTAGATCATTTGCTCGACCGCACGGATGTGGAAGAACCGTACCCTTGCGGCGACGGACACGGCGGGAACCTGAGGCGCATCCGGGAAAAGCGTCATTTGACGCAGATCGGCGTACAAATGCGCGTCGGCATCAATCAAAGCGCCATCAGCCAATACGAGACAGGCGGCGAACTGCCAACGATACAAAACATCATCCTTCTCGCCGACCTCTTCCACGTCAGCACCGACTTCCTGCTCGACCGCACGGACGTGGAAGAGCCGTACCCGCCGAAAAAGCAATGAGAATGGCCGGGCCGCGTGATAAACAGATGAGAAGGCCGCCTCCACGCGCGTGGGGGCGGCCTTGTTTGCATGGGCGCTGTTTAGAAAGCAATCTTTTCCTCGATGTACTTAACCAGTTCGTCGATGGCCACGACGTCCTGCTTCATGGTGTCGCGGTCGCGCACAGTGACCTTGCCGGTCTCCAGCGTGTCGAAATCGACGGTCACGCACAGGGGCGTGCCGGCCTCGTCCTGACGGCGGTAGCGCTTGCCGATGGAGCCGGTCTCGTCGTACTCGACCATGAAGTGCTTGGACAAAAGCGCGTAGACCTCGCGGGCCTTGTCGCCCAATTTGTTCTTCTGCAGCGGCAGCACGGCGGCCTTGTAGGGCGCGAGCGCCGGGTGCAGGTGCAAAACGGTGCGCACGTCGCCGCCCTCCAGCTCCTCTTCATCGTAGGCGTCGCAGAGGAAGGCCAGCACGAGGCGCTCGACGCCCACGGACGGCTCCACGCAGTAGGGGATGAACTTCTCGTTGGTGGTGGGGTCGAGGTATTCCATGGACTTGCCGGAATGCTCCATGTGCTGCTTGAGGTCGTAGTCTGTGCGGTCGGCCACGCCCCACAACTCGCCCCAGCCGAAGGGGAAGAGGTATTCGAAGTCCGTGGTGGCCTTGGAGTAGAAGGCCAGCTTGTCCTTCTCGTGGTCGCGCAGGCGGAGATTTTCCTCCTTCATGCCCAGAGAGAGCAGCCAGTCGCGGCAGAAGGAACGCCAGTAATCGAACCACTGCAGATCCTCGCCGGGCTTGCAGAAGAACTCCAGCTCCATCTGCTCAAACTCGCGCACGCGGAAGATGAAGTTGCCGGGCGTGATCTCGTTGCGGAAGGACTTGCCGATCTGGCAGATGCCGGCGGGCAGCTTCTTGCGCGTGGTGCGCATGGCGTTGAGGAAATTGACGAAGATGCCCTGCGCGGTCTCGGGGCGCAGGTAGATCTCCGCGGCGGAATCCTCGTTGACGCCCTGATGGGTCTTGAACATGAGGTTGAACTGGCGGATGCCGGTGAAGTCCTTCTTGCCGCACACGGGGCAGACGATGTCATGCTCGGCGATGTAGGTCTCGAGCTGTTCGTTCGTCCAGCCGTCGCCGGTCTCCTTGCCGCCGGTGAAGTCCTCGATGAGCTTGTCGGCGCGGAAGCGGGCCTTGCAGGCTTTGCAGTCCATCAGCGGATCGTTGAAGCCGCCGACGTGACCGGAAGCCACCCAGACCTCGCGGTTCATCAGAATGGCGCAGTCCAGCCCCGTATTGTAGGGACATTCCTGCACGAACTTCTTCCACCAGGCGCGCTTGATGTTGTTTTTGTACTCCACGCCCAGGGGGCCAAAGTCCCAGGTGTTGGCCAGGCCGCCGTAGATTTCCGAACCGGCAAAAATGTAGCCGCGGTTTTTGCACAGCGCGACCAGCTTGTCCATTGTCAGCTTCGCCATATCCATACCCTCTTTTTCGATTGCGATGTGGTACAAGCATAGCAGATTTGCCGGAAAACTGCAACGCCGGAATGTAAATTCGCGCGATATTTCGTCGGGGAAAGCGTCATTTTATAGATGCTCCCAGAACCAGCCGATGTTGATGGCGGTGAAAGCCACGGCAATGACGCACAGCGCCAGCGCGGCCGTGGCGTAGCGCAGGCGCCTGACGCGGCCATAGACGCCGAGGGGAATGCCCACGAGGGCAAAAAGGCACGGCATGCTTATCCAGTACGATTCCACGATCATTTCCGCACCAGGCATCCTGCGCCCGCGCCAGAGGACGGCGACGGCGAACAGGCTCCAGAACGTGTAGAGCATCGCCAGTACGCCCATCGTCAAAGCCAGCGTGCCCAGAGCGCTTTCCCGTAGGCCGCCCTTCAGCGCCATGCCGCACGCGCCGCAAAAGCACGCGCCCTCCGGGGCGGGATGGCCGCAGCGGGGGCAGGGGGGTGGTATTTTCCATAAAATCGCCTCCCGGGGTCTACTGTATCACAAAGAAATATACCCGTCAACACTTCAACCAAAAACCGTGCGACCCGCCCGGCCGTCTAACAGGTGACCGGTCAGAACGATGGAGGTGTCCCATGACGAGCGAACAGTTTGCGCGGGAGATCGTCGCGCTCACCGATACGCTGTATCGCGTGAGCTACTCGATCCTGCGTGAAGCGTGCGACCGCGAGGACGCGGTGCAGAGCTGTCTGGAAAAGGCGTGGAAAAAGCGCCGCGCGCTGCGCGACGAGCGCTATCTAAAGACGTGGCTGGTGCGCATACTCATCAACGAGTGCTATAACATCTGCCGCCGCCGCGCAAAGGAAGCGCCTGCGGAGATCCCCGAGCGCGCCGCCCCGCCGGGGGCGGACCCGGAGCTGCACGACGCGCTGATGCGTCTGCCGGAAGAGGCGCGCACGCCCATCGTGCTCCATTACATGGAGGGGTATACCATTCAGGAGATCGCCTCGGCCCTGCGCCTTGCGCAAGGGACGGTCAAGTCCCGCATGCGGCGCGGCCGGGAAATGCTGAAAAAACTGCTGTCTGAGGAGGAACTTTCGTGAAGAAACGAGATCTTCGCGCGGCTTTCGGAAAGCCCGACGCGGACTTTGTCTCCTGCGTGCAGTATACGCTCCGCAGACTGCGCGAGGAGGAGGAAAGACCTGTGAAACGCAAATTGCGGCTGAGCGCGGCCATCGCCGTGGCCGCCTGCCTGATCGTCGCCACGGCGGCGTTCGCCGCCGCCAGCCATTGGGGACTGTTCGACTTCCTGGATCAGGGGAGAGACAGCGGCACACTGCCGGAAGCGGCGGAGATCGTCGCCACCGACCCGCCGCAGCAGGGCGGCGAGGGGGAACTGGCTTCCTTCAAGCTGCGCGAAGCCGTATACGACGGCGAATACGTCTACATGGTCGTGGACGCAACGCCCGCGGACGGTCTCTTGCTGCTCGGGCCGGGCCTGCTGCCGCCGGACGCGATGCGCGATCTGACCAAGAATGCCTCCGACGCCATGACCATCGGTGAATACGCCGGGGAAAACGGACTGCAAATGGCCATCGTGGGCATCAGCACAGCCGCGGCTGCGGAGGGCGTGGAAGACGCCATCACGAGCTTCGACTGGCGTCTGGAAGCGGACGGCACGCTGGTATTCATGCTCAGCGGCGATGCGCCGCGGGGCGCAGGCGACGCGTTTGAGACCACGCTTTTGTGCAGCGTGACGCCGCTCGTGTCCGCCGCCGAGGGCGAGGGCATCACCATGCAATATTTCGAGGAAGACGGAGAAGAGCCGGTCAGCAAATACATCGGCTACGACGTGGACGAAGCGCATATCCAGCGCAGCGAGCTTGCCTTTGCGCTCGCCGCCGCCGAGCCGTCCGAAGCGCGGGCATACGATGTGGACGCCGCGTACCCGGGCTGCGGCGTGCGCGTGGAGCGCGTGACCTTCGAGCCTTCGCCGATGGCGCTGTACTACGAGATACGCTTCGCCATCACCGACGAAGCGGCCTACGCCGCGACCGAGGACGGCGTGCAGTTTGAATTTCTCGACGCAAGCGGCGAACGCCTGCCGGACGGCGCGACGATGAGCGGCCAGACCGCCGCGCAGGCGGACGGTTCCCTCGTGCAGAGCGGTTCGCTGTCCGCGCAGAGCGACCTTTCGCAGATCGCGGCGCTGCGCGCCTTCAACTGCTGGACGAAGGAGCGCTATGAGAGCCATGAACTGACGCTGGAGCCGTAAAACACAGCGGAACGACACATCGCGCGGCGGGAAACGCGCCCGCCGCGCCCCACAAAACGCGAAGAGGATTTTTAAGCGATGAAAACGATGCTGAAAACGCTGCTTTCCCTGACGCTGCTTCTCGCCGTGGCGCTGTGCGCCCTGCCCGTCCACGCGGAAGATCCCCTGCCGCCGCTGAGCGACCTTTTCCTCTATGAACCCAGCGAGGGCGAAGAAAACGCCGAGGCCACCCGCGCCGCCAACGCCGCCTACCGGGAGACGATCGAGGCGCTGGCGCAAAAGACGGATGTGGTCTGCGAAAGTGAGGCGCTGCGCTTGGAAGCCCTGCAGTACCTGGCCGTGGACGACTTTACCTTGCTGACCTGGCGCGTGACCAATTTGACGGACAAGACGGTCTTTCTCATGACCAGCGAGTTTTTCGCCGCCTTCAGCGGCATCGAATACGACGTCTGCGGCGGCTGGCAGTGGGACAGCCTCGTCCTCGCCCCCGGCGCAAGCGCCGACGCCCGCTTCCACGGCACGCTCTGGTCGCACTTTGAACCGGGCGAGG
>DVGE01000083.1 GCA_018712885.1 Candidatus Pullichristensenella stercoripullorum
CTTCCGCGATTTCGCCACCACGGGCGACGGAGAACTGACCGCCATCCAGGTGCTCAGCCTGATGCGGCGCGAGGGCCGCAAGCTCTCGGAGCTGGCCTCGGTGATGACGCGCTACCCGCAGGTGATGATCAACGTGCGCGTCTCCGCGGACGGCAAGCTGCTGTTTTACACAGACCCCGAAGTCAAGCGCGCCATCGACGAAGCCAAGCGCGAACTGGGCAAGGAGGGCCGCATCGTGGCGCGCATCTCCGGCACGGAGCCGCTCATCCGCGTCATGGTCGAGGGAATGGACGACGGCCGCATCCGCGAAGTGGCGGAGCGAGTGGCCGGCGTCGTTCGTGAACGCCTGGGGGAGTGACCCCCCCGAAGAAAGCGCCGGTGCCGCGCGAAAAGCGCGGCGGACGAGGTGAGGGAAGCATCGAAAGGTTCGGCGGATGTCCCTCCGGCGGGCCCTGCCCGTCGTCAGGCGGCCTACAAATATGCGGGCGACCGCAAAACAAAGGGGCCGCTGAAAGCATGAAAAGAAAGCGCGCCGGCAGGCGCATGTCCCCCGGCGCGGGGAAATAAGCATATGTGTGGGATCGCTGGATATATCGGCAGCGGCGACGCCGTCAGCCACCTGCTCGAGGGCCTGCGCGCCCTCGAGTACCGGGGCTACGATTCGGCGGGCGTCGCCGTCATGGACGGGCAGCGCCGCGTCCATGTCATCAAGACCAAGGGTCGGCTGCGGGCGCTGGAAGCGCGCCTGGAGAAATGCCCCGTACACGGCCGCTGCGGTATCGGGCACACCCGTTGGGCCACCCATGGCGCGCCCTCGGACGTCAACGCCCATCCGCACGGCACCGACAAGCTCTATGTCGTCCACAACGGCATCATCGAAAACGACCGCGAGCTGCGCGCGGAACTGACCGCGCGCGGCTACGATTTCCTCTCTGAGACCGACACCGAGGCCGCCGCCTGCCTGCTCGACAGCGCCTATGCCGAGACCGGCGACCCCGTCGCCGCCCTGCGCAGGGCGGCGGAACGCCTGCGCGGTTCCTACGCGCTGGGCGTGATCTTCCTCGACCACCCCGACGAGCTCTACGCCATGCGCGAGGGCAATCCCCTCATCGTCGCCGAGGGCAAGGACGGCTGCATGCTCGCCTCGGACATCCCGGCGGTGCTGCGCTTCGCCCGCGATTGCTATGTGCTTGAGGACGGCGAGATCGCCCGCGTGCGCAAAGATGGCGCGGAGTTCTTCGACCGCCACGGCGCCCCGCTGACGAAAACGGCGGAGGTCATCGAGTGGAGCATGGAAGCCGCCGAACGCGGCGGATACCAGCACTTCATGCTCAAGGAGATCCACGAAGAACCCCTGGTGGCGCGCCAGACGCTGGGCCGCTACGTCAAAGAGGGCCTGCCCGACCTGCGCGGCGCCTTTGACGGCGGCTGCCGCCAGCTGACCATCGCCGCCTGCGGCACCGCCATGCACGCGGGGCTGGTGGGCAAGTGGCTCATCGAGCGCGTCGCCCGCGTGCCTGTGGAGGTGTGCATCGCCTCGGAGTTCCGCTACAACGAGCCGGTCTTCCTGCCGGGCCATCGCGTCGTCGCCATCTCCCAGTCCGGCGAGACGGCGGACACGCTGGCGGCGGTGCGCCTGGCCAGGGCGCGGGGCGTGCCCGCCGTCGGCGTGGTCAACGTGCCCGGTTCGAGCGTGGCGCGCGAGGTGGACCAGGCGCTCATCACCTGCGCCGGCCCGGAGATCTCCGTGGCCAGCACCAAGGCGTACACCGTGCAGCTGATGATGATGTATCTGGCGGCGGTGCGCCTCGGCCTCGACCGCGGCGCGCTCGACGAGGAACGCGCCCGAAAGATCGTCGCGGCGCTGCTGGCCCTGCCCGACGCCATCGAGGAAGTGATCGCCGGCGACGCGCGCATCCAGCGCATGGCCGCTGTCCTTGACGATGCGGAGAACTGCTTCTTTATTGGCCGCGGCCTGGACTATCCCGGCGCCATGGAAGGTTCTCTCAAGCTCAAGGAGATCACCTACATACACTCTGAATCCTACGCCGCCGGCGAATTAAAGCACGGCGCCATCTCCCTCATCACGCGCGGCATGCCGGTCGTGGCACTCTCCACGCAGGCGGCGCTGAAGGAGAAGATGCTCTCCAACATCCGCGAAGTGGCTTCCCGCGGCGCGCGCGTTTTGCTGCTGGCCACGCCAAAGACCGCGGAGCTGGCCGACGATGCCGACGAGACGTTCGTCCTTCCCGATACCGACGAACTGCTCACGCCAGTCACGGCGGCCGTCGCCATGCAGCTGTTGGCCTACCACGCCGCCGTCCGCCGCGGCTGCGATGTGGATAAGCCGCGCAACCTCGCCAAGTCCGTCACCGTCGAGTGACGCGCGTCGCCCCCGCGTTTCTGCGGGGGCGATGTGCGCTCCCGCGTCGAGCCTTGACAACTTAACGCGCGGGCCGTAAGATAATAGAAGACTGGCTTCAAACCAAAGCGTCCCGCTCTCGCGGGAGGAAGGAGCGCGCAATGGACGCGCAAAAGGCGCAAACCGTGCTTACGGCGCTTTCCGCCCTCTACCCCGAGGCGCGGGCGGAGCTGCATTTTTCCAACCCCTACGAAACGCTGGTGGCCACCATCCTCTCGGCCCAGTGTACCGACCGGCGCGTCAATCAGGTGACGGCAAAGCTCTTTCCCCGCTATCCCACCGTGGAGAGCATGGCCGCGCTCACGCCGGAGGAGCTGGAACCGCAGATCCGCGAATGTGGCCTCTACCGCAACAAGGCGAAAAACATCGTCGCCGCCTGCCGCGCCATCGCCGAGGAACACGGCGGCAAGGTGCCTTCCACGCGCGCGGAGCTCATGGCCCTGCCCGGCGTGGGGCAGAAGACGGCGGGCGTGGTGCTGCTGGCCGCCTTCGGCGACGACCAGATCCCCGTGGACACCCACGTGTTCCGCGTCTCCCACCGCATCGGCCTTGCCGACGCCACCACCCCGGACGGCGTGGAAAAACAGCTGCGGGCGATCCTTCCCCGGGAGGAATGGTCGCACGCGCATCATCTGCTCATCTGGCACGGCCGCCGCGTCTGCCACGCGCGCGGCCCGGAATGTGACCGCTGCCCGCTCAAGGCAGAACTTTGCGAAAACGGAGCGTAGAGAATGGCTTTATTTGTGGACATCGTCAACATCACGGTCAAGGCGGGCGACGGCGGCAACGGCTGCGTCTCCTTCCACCGGGAAAAATACGTGCAGGCCGGCGGCCCGGACGGCGGCGACGGCGGCCGCGGCGGGGACGTGAAGTTCCTCGCCACCGAGCGCATGCACACGCTGATGGACTTCCGCTTCAGGCGCAAGTTCTTCGCCGAAAACGGCATGGACGGCATGGCCAACCGCAGAAGCGGCAAGTCCGGCGCGGACGTGGTCGTCGAAGTGCCGGTGGGTACGGTGGTCAAGGAGCGCACCACCGGCCGCGTGCTTCTCGACATGCGCGAAGCGAACGTCGAGCGCACGCTGATGCGCGGCGGCAACGGCGGCTTTGGCAACCAGCACTTCGCCACCCCCACGCGGCAGGCGCCGCAGTTTGCCAAGCCCGGCGAGCGGCGCGAGGCGCTGGAAGTGACGCTGGAGCTGAAATCCATCGCCGACGTGGGCCTCGTGGGTTTCCCCAACGTGGGCAAGTCCACCATCCTCGCGGCGGTGACGGCGGCGCGCCCGAAGATCGCCAACTACCACTTCACCACCCTCCAGCCCAACCTCGGCATCGTCCGCCTCGGCGAGCGCAGCTTCGTCATGGCCGACATCCCCGGCCTTGTCGAAGGGGCCAGCGAGGGCGTGGGCCTCGGCCACGATTTTCTGCGCCACGTCGAGCGCACGCGCGTACTCATCCACGTACTCGACGTCGCCGGCAGCGAGGGCCGCGACCCCGTGGAGGACTACCACGCCATCATGCGCGAGCTGGAAGCCTACGGCGATCTCAGGGACCGCCCCATGCTCATCGCTGCCAACAAAACCGACCTGCCCGGCGCGGAGGAGAACATCGAGCGCCTGCGCGAAGCCCTGCCCGGCGCGCGCATCTTCCCGGTCTCCGCGGCCACGCGCAAGGGCTTTGAGCCGCTTCTGCACGCCGCCGCAGACCTGCTCGACCGCCTGCCCGCCCCCGAGCCGTTCTACGAGGAAGAGCTGGACGCCGTGATGGGCGAGGAGGGCTTCACCGTGGAAAAGGACGGCGCGG